>NZ_JBHWJJ010000074.1:0-37657 GCF_042732005.1 Streptomyces sp. NPDC059851
TTTTCTGGGGGGGGTTTTTCGGTTGCCGCCGTAGTGGTGTTTTTTGTGGGTGGCGTGCCTCACTAACCCGGCGGGGGGCCCCGGGGCCCCCCCCCCAACCCCGCTACGGCGCACCGGTCGCACCGATCAGGCCCTGCGACTGCTCGACGAGGCGCGCACCCGCCTGACCGACGCCCGCCCCATCGCGCCGGTGCTGGACGCGTCCGGGATGCTCGCCCACACCGCCGCCCAAGGCACCTGCAAAGCCGGCACTCCAGTTCGCCGCCCTGGCTGAGCAGACGGCCGACTACCTCGCCCGTCTTGCCGCCGCCCCGACACAGCAGAGCCTTTGGGGGCTGTCGGCCCCGCGGTGCACGCTGTATCGCATCGGAGACCCGGACACCGCGCCGGCCCGCGCACGCCGCCTGAACACAGTCGAGCTGCCACGGCAGAGCGCCCGCACGTCCGAGCGGGTCGAGGGCGCGCCGGCTCACTGGACCGAACACTCGTTTACCGACGGAGTACCCGCCTCTGGTCAGTCGTCGAGCGTCCGGTAGACGGTGGTCCAGAAGTCCTGGTGGAGTCGGGGGGTGTCCGCGGAGTCCATGGCCGTCTGCGTCAGCAGAATCCCGATGAGCCGTTCCGCCGGGTCGGCGTACGCTGTCGTGCCCAGGCCGCCGTCCCACCCGAACTGCCCCACGGACGCGAGGTCACGGCGATGGGTGCGCACCGCCATGCCGAAGCCGTAGCCGCCGTGCCGTCCGAAGAGGTCACCGAACTGGTCCTTCTCGACCTTCTGCTCCGGCGTCAGGTGGTCCATGGTCATCAGCTCGACCGAGGCGCGGGAGAGGACGCGCTCGCCTCCGTGGCTCCCCTTGTTCAGCAGCATCCGGTGGAACGCGTGGTAGTCGTCGACGGTGGAGACCAGACCGTCACCACCGGCCTCGAACACCGGCGGCCGGCTGTACTTGCCGCCGACGGCCTCGTCCCAGGTCGTGAGTTCGCCGGTCTCCGGGTCGTGGGCATAGCTGGTGGGAAGCCGGTGCATCCGGTCGGCGGGCACGTGGAACCCGGTGTCCACCATCCCCAGTGGCTCGAACAGCCGCTCGCGCAGGAACTCCCCGAAGGGCCGGCCCGCCACTCTGGAGACCAGGACCCCGAGCACGTCTGAGCCGACGTGGTACTGCCACCGTTCGCCGGGCTGGTACATCAGCGGAAGAGCGCCCAGCTGCTTGATCCACTCGTCCGGTCCGACCGTCGGCCAGTTCGCGGTCCCGTCACCGATGACGCCCCGCTCCCGGACGGCGACCTGGATCGGGTACGTGTCCGGCGGAGCCGGCACCAGACCGAAACCGAAGGTCAGGGTCAGCAGATCGCGAACGGTGATCGAGCGCCGGGCGGGCACGGTGTCGTCCAACGGGGCGTCGATCCGCGCCAGCACCCGCCGGTTCGCCAGCTCGGGCAGCCAGGTCTCGACCGGGTCGTCCAGTCGCAGTCGGCATTCCTCGACCAGGATCATCACCGCCGCGGCAGTGACCGGCTTGGTCAGTGAGGCCATGCGGAAGAGGGTGTCCCGACGCATCGGCGCACCGCCCGGAGCCCCCGCAGATCGTCGGTCACCGCGAGCAGTGCCGACGAGGCCATCCGCCCCACCGCCGTCCGGCGATCCGCCCTCCGATCCACCGTGGAGTCCGGCGTCCGATCCGCCGCCCGAACGGCCAACCGATCGAGCATCCGATCGATGAGCCGCGTGCAGGGTGCCCAAGGCCTCGACGTGCACCTGGTCGCCCCTGCCGACCAGGGCGACCAGTCCGGGAACCGCCCCAGACTCGACGTAACCGGCAAGCACCTCGCGCATCCGGTGCAGCCCCGCTCGCGAAAGCCCACCGCCCGCGCCGCCACTCAGAGCCCAGTTCCCCCGCTCGTCCCAGCTCACGGTCTGTCTGGTGGCCTGTGACATGTCGTCCCCCTTGTGTTCATTTTGATCGCCGAGTTGGTCGTCCGGCCTGCCCTTCAGCATTTCGCCTGGCCGGAGGGGGAACAACGGGAGATCACGAAAGGCCGGATAACCTGCCGCTTATGGATCGTGGTGCGTCGTCACAGCGCCGAGGGGGACGGGGACGGGACGGGTGGAGCTGAGGGACATCGAGATCTTCCTGACGCTTGCGGAAGAACTTCATTTCGGCAGGACGGCCCAACGGCTGCACGTGTCGCAAGCGCGGGTCAGCCAGGCTCTCAAGAAGCAGGAACGAGGCGTCGGGGCGCGGTTGTTCGAGCGCACCAGCCGAAACGTGCGGCTGACCCCGCTGGGCGAGCAACTGCGCGAGGACCTGCTGCCGGTCTACCGGGGGCTACAGGAGAGCGTGGAGCGGGCCAGGCTCGCCGCGCGGGGCACGACCGCGGTGTTGCGCGTGGGCATGCTGCCCAGCAACGCCCACGATCTACGGCCCTACTGGGAGGCGTTCCGCGCCCGCCACCCGCAGTGGGCCCTGCGCATACGGCACAACCCGTTCGTCGACGCGTTCGGCCCGCTGCGGCGGGGAGAGATCGACGTCTTGGTCGCCTGGCTGCCCGTGGAGGAGCCCGACCTCACGGTGGGGCCGGTCATCTACACCGAGCCGGCGGTGGCACTCGTCGCCCACGACCACGAACTGGCCGTCCGGCCATCGGTCTCCCTGGAGGTCTTCGGCGATTTCGGCATTTGGCAGGGCCCGGCCGGACCTGATTACTGGGCGGACGCCTTCACGCCCTTCCAAACCCCCAGCGGCCGCCCGATCGAACGCCACAGCCCGGTCATCAAGAGCCTGGACGACTTGTTCACCCAGGTCGCCGCCGGGGACGTCATCCACAACCTGGGCGCCCACGTCACCCGCTACCACGCCCGCCCCGACATCGTCTATCTGCCCATCCACGACTGGCCAGGCCTGCGCTGGGGCCTGGTCTGGCGCAGCGACACCGAGTTCGCCCCCGTCCGGGCACTTGCCCAGGTTGTGGGGGACTTGGGTACGGCGAGGCACTGAGAGGTCGCGGCGATGGCGGTGAAGGCGAGGAAGTGTTCCGGCTTGCGCTCGTAACGGCGGTGGAGGCGTCGGCAGCCAGACAGCCAGGACACGGCCCGCTCCACGACCCAGGGGTGTCGGCCCAGGCGTTGGGACGACTCGACACCTTTACGGGCGAGACGGTGCCGGATGCCGCGGGAAGCGAGCCATTGCCGCAGGTGGCGGTAGTCGTAGCCCTTGTCGCCGTACAGCTTCTGACCACCTCATCGGGAAACGTCGTCCAGTTTTGAAAGAACCGGCCGTGGCGGGTGTAGTACGCAGGCAGCAACCGAACCCCAGCCTCGACGCGCCCCACTTGCCAGCCACAAGCCCCCGTCTCGTACTGGAGCACCGTTCTATGCTCGACCAGCTCGTTGTCCTCCACCGGCTGCCGCCCCATGGGTGCACATGATGCCTAACGACGCGGCCACTGCCGGCCAGTACCACCGACTGCTGCGATCAACCGCGGAACCCACCTGATTGAGCGCCGTAGCCATGTCACCGGCCGGCGGGCCCTGAACAGGCCCGCTGCTTGGGCCCCGACGCAGGAGCCCCATCTAGCCCGTTCGATCAGCTGCCATTGCGGATGGCGATCGCGGCTACATGCCGTGGTGCTGACTGGTAGGCCTCGGCATTGCCCGGCTGCTTCTGCCACGTGCGCATCAGCAGAGTGGTCGACGGTAGGACTTTTGGCCCGATGCCTAGGTGGCGAGCGGCAGCAGTGCGGGGGTGGCCACTGGCCATCTGCACGAGGCGAATAGCGGCGTCCCGTCGCATTGCGCGGGGCGGCGCATCGAGCAGGTCGAGCGGGCCTGCCCAGCGCTCGGGCAGCGTGGCGGGGATGCTGCTGGGATCGAGGAGGCTCAGGTAGGTGGCCGGCTGCGGGAATAGTTCGGGCGGGCCGCTGGCGCTGCGTCGGATGCGGGCCTCATCGCTGAGGATCGCGCGCACGGCGGGTGAGCAGTGGAGGATGAGGCGCCGCAGGCGCGGCCGGCCCGGGCTGGCAGTCGGGATCAGGGCGAGCAGGCGGGCTAGGACCGTGCCTGCGTCGGGATGATCGAACAGGCGTACGACGGTGCTGAACAATGCGGCCGCCGCAAATGGGTCGGCGGGCGGAGCGTCATGGGAGCGGGCGACCCAGCCATCCGTACGAGCGCCGGAGTCGAGGGTGCCGGTCCCTTCCGCAGGGCCGCAGGGGGCGAGCAGCGCAGACGCGGCCGGCCATGTGCGACTAACGACGAGAGCGATGAGCCGCACGTCGTGGAGGAACACCTCGGATGCCACCGGCTGGCCGCAGCTCTCCACGAGGTTGTCGGGCCGGCTTGCGGCTGCGGCCGCAAGCCGTTCGTGCGCACGGGACATCTGCGGGGTGGGGAGCGGCGACGTCGGTGTTTCGTGGTCCAGGCGGTGGCCGCAGGCTGGTGTGCGGGCGGTACCAGCACGGTGGCGGCATTGTGCGGGGTGGAGCCGTTGGTCGGGGCCGGGAGTGAGCTGAACGCGACGCCATCTGCTGTTGCTGGCGTAGCGGTTGGAGAAGGCAGGGGCTTGGCAGGCGGGGCAGCGCCAGGCGAGAAGCCGGTCATGGCGCGGGCACAGGAAGGTGTGGGGCAGCCGCCAGGCGCTATGCCAGACGGGGCCGCCGGGCAGGTGGGCGGTGTCGGTGAGGCAGTCGGGGCAGTAGCGGCTGAAGGCGGTGAACACCCAGCCGTCGTTGGCCATGGTGGTGTGGCTCTGGTGCCGGCCAAGGTAGACGTCGCCGACGGGGGCGTAGCCGGGGTATTGCCGGGCCAGGGTGAAGGCGTGCGCTTCAGCCGGGTCGAGCCGACAGACGGTGCCGATCCGCTGCGCTTCAAGCTCGGTGAGGCGGACGAGGAAGCGGGTGGACAGCTCGGTGCCGGAGGTGAGGTTGCAGCGGTGGGCGAGGTCGAGCGGCGCGCCCCCGATCCGGTGAGCAAGCCTGAGGAGGTAGCCGGGCAGCAGCTCGCCCGGCGCGGGCTTCACAGACCGGGGCAGCGCGGTCGTCATGCGGTTCCCGCCTGCGGTCCGTAGTCGTCGAAGACGGTGTTGCGGCGTCGCGCGGTCCGGGCCCCGGGCCGGTGGGCGGGAACGGCTGGGATCTCGCCCGCTTGGGCGTCGCGGCCTGTGGCATCTGCGAGGGTGAGCGGGAGGTTGTCGAGGAGGGGTTCGGTCAGGCGCTCGGTGCCACTGGTGATCGCCTCGGTGCAGCCGTCCTCGATGAGCCGTTCCAGAAGGCCGACGACACCGTTGGTCCGGGCGTAGAGGTACTCGGGCATCGTGCCGTCGGTGAGCATCCCGGGGCGGGCCTTGAGTAGCCGCAGGTGGTTCTCGACACCGGCGAGGTGGGAAGTCCAGGCGGTGGTCTGCTCGGGGGTGTCGTAGCGGAACCGGTCAAGTTCGATGAGGTCGAAGCGGCGTTCGGTCTGGGTCGGCTCCCACCCGTTGACCGGCCGCGGCGCTCGTTGGTGGCGGTGGGGCGGCCTTCGCCCATGAGGCCGGAGGCGGGGATGTCAACGCCGACCAGGACGAGGGTGACGTGCATGCTCATGAATGCGCGGATCAGGTCCAGGGTGTCCTGGTCGTCGGCGCGGTGCATCCACAGCCGGGTGATGTCATCGATCAGCACCGTCGTGCCGTGGTCGGTGAGCGAGGCAGCGACCTGGGCGACCAGCTCGGGCAGGTCCATGCGCTTGGTCGGGGCGCCGTAGAAGTCGAAGATCGCCTTACAGGTGCTCTTGGGTTTGGCGGTGACCGGGGTCTGGACGTAGGCGACCGGCACCCATGCGTCCCGCGTGCCGGGGACCGTCTCGGGGTTCGTCCGGTGCAGCTCGCGCCAGGAGTCCTCGAACGTGGCGGCGATCTCGCACACCGTCTCGGTCTTGCCCTGATAGCCGCCGCCGGACACCATCACCCCGGCCCGGGTCGCCGGCCGGGCATTGACCACGTTCTGCCTGATCCGCGCCAACAACAGCCGGTCAACCTGGCGGCTCATGGGCGTGCCCAGCAGCGGCAGGTTCGCGTGCGTGGCCGCCCGGGCCAGGTCATGGGCCGCCTTCTTGGCTGGGGACAGAGCCCGCAATCGGGCCAGGGTCATGCGCGGCGTGGGCGTGAAGTCGTGCCGAGTGAGCCGCCACGCTCCCCAGCCCGCCAGCGTATCCCGAACCGGGATGTCACCGCTCATCGTGTCGTCCCCTCCCCGCCCACAGGGTCATCGCTGGTGCCCTCGGTGCCGCAGCTGTCGTGATCGTGGTCGGATCGGGGCCTGGCTGTCGGGTAGAGCATGCGCGAGCGCACGTCGTCACCGAGCGTCTGCCGGGCACCGGAGGTGTGTCGCCCGCTGCCGCACGGCGACGCCCGGGCACGGTCGGCAGTGAGCTCTTTCAGCGTTGCCTCTCCAGCGTGAGGACGGCGGCGGCGATGGCGGTCATGCGGCTGGGACTGCAGCGGGCTCGGCGGAAGATGCGCCAGGACTTCAGTCGCGCGACGCTTCGTTCGACGGGTGCTCGTGCCGCCGACAGGGCCCGGTTGATTGTCCGCTGGGTCGGGTTGAGGTCCTGGTGCGGGAGCCGTCTGATCGGTGTGGTCACCCAGGGGCCGGCGCCGATGTAGGCGCGGTCGGCAAGGACGGGCACGCTTTGGCGTTCGCAGATCCGGAAGATGCGGTGGGCGCGGGCCGCGGTGAGGTCGTGGGTGCGGCCGGGCAGGGCGGGCGAGATCCACAGCGGGTTGCCCGCGGGATCGGCGATGACCTGCACGTTCACGCCGTGGCGGCGGTGCTTCTGGGAGAAGTCGGCCCGGCTGTCGCCGACCCGGTCGCACTCGGCGAGCGTTCCGTCGAGCAGGACGTGATCGGGATCGGCTTCCCGCAGGACCCGCAGCAGGCCGGGAGCCCGGCGGGCGAGGTGGCCGACGACGGTGGTGACGTAGGCGTGGGCGGTACCGACGGATATTCCGAAGCCGGCGGCGATCTGCGTGAGCGGGTCGTGCCGACGGAGGTAGATCAGGGCGACGAGAGCACGCTGGTGCGGCCGGAGCTTGCAGCGGCGGTCACCCTCACGGGTGATGATGAGCATGGTTACTGACTTTGAAGTCGGGTTGTCTTAGGGGGCTGACGATCGTTGATCGTCGCGGTATGCCGGGTGTATGAGGTATCCGCAGGGTGGGGGTCTGACCGCGGAGAGGCAAGCATTCCGCGAGCGGGTCCGGATGGAAGCAGTCGCAATGTTCGCCGCCGGGCGGGGCAGTAGCGAGGTCGCGAAGGAGTTACGGGTCAGCGTCCGGTCGGTCCAGCGGTGGCGGCAGGCCTGGAGTGCGGCCGGTCGGGACGGGGTCCGTTCCCGTGGACCGGCGTCTCGTCCCAAGCTGAGCGATGCGCTCTTCGCCGTGCTTGAGGAGGAACTGGCCAAGGGCCCCGTCGCGCATGGCTGGCCGGACCAGCGGTAGACGCTGGCCAGGATCAAGACGCTGATCGGCCGCAGGTTCCACAAGTCGATGACGTTGTCGGGGATCTCGCAGATGCTGCGGCGGCACGGCTGGAGTCACCAGGTGCCGGCCCGTCGGGCCGTCGAGCGTGACGAAGCGGCTGTGGCCGGCTGGGTGAAGGAGGTGTGGCCGCACGTGGAAACACCGCGGCGGCGCTCGGGGCCTGGATCGTCTTCGAAGACGAAGCGGGATTCTCGATGACGCCGCCGACCTCCCGCACCTGGAGCCGGCGCGGCAGCACACCGGTCATCCGGGTGCGCGGCCGTTCCCAGCGCCGCTTCTCCATCGCCGCCTTGTGCTGCTACAGACCCGGCGAACGCTCCCGCCTGGTCTACCGGCCCAAACGGCACACCGATCACAAGAGCGGGGGCCGCAAGAGCTTCGCCTGGACCGAGTACCGCGACCTCCTCATCGCCGCCCACCAGCAGCTCGGCGGACCGATCGTCCTCGTTTGGGACAACCTGAATGTTCACAAAGTAGGTGTTGTCGTACCGAACCTGAGACCGGTGTTTTCGCTGGTCAGGCATAGGTTAGGTGCTTCCGTGGGAGGGGTGGCCTGTCGTGTCATCGTTCCTGGGGAGGCCGTGGATGCCGTCGGTCGTGGGGTTGCTCGAGCAGCGCGAGCTGGGTGCTCGCCGTCGTGTGGACGAGCTGCGGGAGGAGGCCGACCGCGTCCAAGCCGAGCTGGTCGTGGCCGAGCGGGAATGGAAGGAGTGGGTCATCGCCCGCTCACGGGTCGGCGAGGTGCTGGGTCCGGTGGACGAAACCGCAGATCACGCAGGGACCGAACGGGCGATGCCGGCGCAGGGGCAGGGGCAGGCAGAGGAGGAATCGTCGGCGTCGACGGCAGCGAAGCCGAAGGCGCAGGTGCCGGTGTGGCGCGAGGGGCTGGACGCGTCCGTACTGTCGCTGGACTACCAGCGCATCCTGCAGGCTCTCGCCGACCGGCATCGCCTTCATCAAGGGCCGCTGACCTGCCAGGAGATGGCCGTCTTGTTCGGCCTGGACGCGGTGCCGTCGAAGGTGGAGGCGTTGCGGTCGAAGGCGAAACGCCTGGTCGCGCGGGGCTGGCTGGCCGAGCCTGCGCCGGGCCGGTTCACGCTCGCGCGGAACGTGAGCGGGCAAGGCGGCGGGTCATGATCATGGTCATCGACCAGTAGACCATCGCCTCGGCGCTGGTCGTGCGGCGTTCGTAGTCGCGGACCAGGCGGCGGCTTCGCATCAGATGGGCGAAGAGCCGCTCGACGATCCACCGCTTGGGCAGCACCACGAAGCCGCGCGTGTCGTCGCTGCGTTTCACGACCGCCAGGACCAGGGCGAACGCGGCCAGGCAGTGCTCGGCGAGGCTGCCGGTGTAGCCGCCGTCAGCCCAGACGAGTTCCAGCCGGTGGCGGGCGTCGGCCACCTGGGCGAGCAGCGCCTTCCCGGCGGCACGGTCTCCGATGTCCGCGCTCGTGACCATGACGCCCAGCAGCAGGCCGAGGGGGTCGACCACGACGTGCCGCTTGCGTCCGTTGATCAGCTTGCCGCCGTCGAAGCCGCGGCTGTCGGCGCCGACGACGGCGTCCGCCGTGACGGACTGCGAGTCGATCACACCGGCCGTCGGCTCCACATCCCGGCCCGCCTTCTGGCGGACCCGGTCGCGCAGCCGGTCGTGGAACTCCCTGACCAGCACGTGGTCGCGCCAGCGGCGGAAGAACGCGTAGACCCGGTCCCACGGCGGGAAGTCGGCCGGCATCGCCCGCCACTTGACGCCGTTGTCCACGAGATAACGGATCGCATCCAGTATCGCCCGGTGGCAGTACGCCTCCGGCTGCCCGCCCCGGCCCCGCATCCAGCCCGGCACCGGCAGGAGCGGCCGGACCACAGCCCACTCCGCGTCCGTCATGTCCGAGGGATACCGCCGAACACGTTCCGGGTGATCGGCCGCATTCCCGAACCGGTGAGCGACACAATCACACGACAGAGCAGCCGAGTTGAACTCCACCGGCGTGAGCACGTACAACTGCGGCAACAGGGTCTCCTGGATCTCGGTTGGCTTCGCAACCCCGAGCTACCAAGAGGCCCTGCCTTCATGCCCACGGCCAGTCGCGATCACCCCATCGAGACTCCCGTTCGACGCCCACCCCTCAAGATCGGAACGACAACAGCTACAAAGACCGCCGCATGCGGGCTTTCATCGACGCACAAGACTGGATTACCGCCTACCACCTGCCGCCCTACACCCCTGACCTCAACCCTGTGGAAGGCATCTGGTCGATCCTCCGCCGGACCAGTCAGGCCAACACCGCCTTCACCGACCCCGACCACCTCATCCGCCGACTACGACACGGCCTCCGCCAGATCCAATACCGCAGCGACATCATCGACGGATGCCTCGCGGCGACCGGACCCTGACGACACCACGCCTACAACCTCAGTACCCACTCGACCAGCGCGTGAGGCAGGTCAAGTGAGGCAGGACAGGGAACCAACGAGGCTCCTGCGCTGATGAGTTGAGACGTCGAACACCTCTCTCAACGGCACAGGAGCCTCGTGCGTTGCGGGACGCCGACCGGTCACCCGATCAGTGGCCACTCTGAAAGACCTCAGTGATCGCGTCGACCACCTCTGTGCCCGGTGCGGCACGGTGAGCCGGGGCCGGCAGGGATTGCTGGTTGGGCCGGTCCGCGAGAGCGGCGCGTGCGTGGGCGAGTTCCCGGGCCCGGCCGGCCGCCTTCTGCCGCGCCTCCGGCCGGCCCGGCCAGACTTCGACTGGGGTGACCGCGGCCAGCAGGTCCAGCAGCACGGGCAGCAGCTCGGCATCCGTCCGCGGCCGCAGTCCGGCCCGGGCCGCCTCCTTGAGGACCTCGCTCACCCGAGCGTCCCCGAAGGCGGGCACTATCTCCCCCCGGGGCAGGGCGTTCCACGGCAGGGTTTGCCAAGTGCCGTCGAGCTCGATGAACACTTGCCGGCAGTCCCGTGGGTCCGGCGCACTGCCCACTTTTCCGCGTGCCTCCCGCCCCGAGGCGCTGGTGCGCCCGGCACGGCTCCAGCGAGGGGCTGTTCGCCCCGTACACCGACCTTCACCCCGCGCCGGGGATCGACCTTCACGAAGTGCACCGGCAGCAGCTCGTAGTACAGCTGGGGCGGAGGGATCTCCAGGCTGATGCCGTCCCGCGCGGCCGCGGCGGCGAAAAGCGTGTTCGGGCTGTGCCGGCCCGAGGGGTCCCAGGCGGGGGCATGCTGGTCCAGGCGGCGGTTCTGCCACACCGCGACCATCCATGAGGCGAGCAGGTGCTCCATCTCTGCCACCGTCCATGCCGCATCGGCCTCCGGATCGGCGCCGCGGTCGGCGACATCGATGCCGCGCGGCACGAGTTCCAGCAGCAGCGAATGGATCGCGGCGAACGCCCGCTCACACGCCGCCTTGTCAGTCGGACGCATCGCCCGCGCCGGCAACACATCCACCCCGAGCGTGCGAGCGACCTCGACCAGGTGATGGTTCTTGAACACGGCGCCGTGGTCGACAATGATCGCCTCCGGGGTGAAGAACGGCAGCCCCGCCACCGGGCCTCCCGCCAGCCCCGCCAGCCCCGCCAGCCCCGCCAGCCCCGCCAGCCCCGCCAGCCCCGCCAGCTCCGCCGCAGGGCCGCCGGGGTAGGGCCAGGCCGTGTCTTCGTCCCAGCCCGGGCGCATCCGCAGCGGCGACAGCAAGTCCCGCAGCAGCATCGCCACCTCGATCGACGACTCCGCCACCGGCGTCCGCCGGAACGCCACGATCGAGTGCGTGTAGGCGTCCAGCGCGATCGTCAGGTGCACCGTGATCGGCGTACCGAAGACGTCATCGAGGACCTTCACCGGCAACGGCGTCGAGTCCAGCACCACCACCTGCCCCGGCCGCGTAGCGACCACCGGAGCCCCGGCCGGTGCGGGCACGGCGCCGCCGACCGTACGTACCGCTGGCGGGCACCGCCCGGCCCGAACCACTCCCTCCACACCCGCGCCAACGTCGTGCGGTGCGGCATCACCCGCACCTCCCGGTCCGCGAACACCTCCCGCACGTACTGGTGGATCAACCGCTCCCGCGACGCCATGCTGATCCGCGACCGGCGCAGACACTGCTCGTGCACTGCCCGGATCGCCTCCTCCACCTCCGGGCCCACTGACCGCCGGCCCCGCGCCCCGCCGGTCCGGCGGCCGTCTACCAAGCCGGCCGGTCCCCGCTCGCGGTAGGCCGCTGCCATCCGGCCCAGGGTTCACTCGCCCACTCCCGACCAGCCCAGCTGCCGAGCCTCCTCCCTGCTCAAGGTGCCCAGCTCGACTGCCTTCGCCCGGCGCCGCCCGGTCACGGTCGTCGTCGCCGGATCGTACGTGGCCCCCGGCTCATCCGGCCGAGCCCAGTACCGACTACCGCTGCGGAACCCGGTCTCGACCTCCAGCAGGTGCTCCAGCCGCAACCGAAGCCGCTCACGCTCGCCCTCAGGCAGCTCCTCCAGCCCGAACCGCTGCCCGGTCATCGTCCGCTCCTGACGGGAGGACCCAGGAGACGTCGCCCAGCACATCATCAAGGTCGACGGCCAGCCGCCGGTGCCAGAGGAGGTGAAGCAAGTGGGCGCGGGCCACCGCAGGCATCCCCGTCGTCGCTGCGAGCTGCGCCAGGTCCATCGGTCCCGCCTGCGCCGCAGCCAGCAGGACCTTCTGGCAACCGAGGGGGGTCTGCATCGCGCGGCGCCGCCCGGCCAGTACCTCGACCGCCTCCACCGCCCGTGGACGCCACCCCGCCACCAACACGTAGGCCCAGCCGGCCGCCGCGACCGCCCGGGCGGTCGCCGCGAACTTCACCGTGTCCGCCCACTGTCCCCGACCCCCCGGCCGCACGTCCACCCCGAGCACCGCCCCCCGTCGCTGGACAACTCCGATGCTCAGCACCTACCGGCGGCCGACCGGACGGTCGCCTCGGCTCTGGAGTTCCGCAGCGTGGGCGCCCCAGCGGCGACGACGCAGCAGGCAGCGGAGGCCGCCGCACGGAACATCATGAGTCCGGCAGAGCCCGGAAACAGTTCAGCTGGGCCCCGGCGGCCGTCGGGGGTGCAGGACCGCCCACTGCTCCAGGAAGCGGGCGGCCTCCGGGTCGCCCGCGGCGGCTGCCCGCCGGTACCACAGCTCGGCCTCGCTCCGCCCGCCGCGGGTGCGGATGAGCACGTGCCCGAGGTCCATCATCGCGTCGACCGAGCCGGTTGCCGCAGCACGCCTGAGCCAGGGTTGCGCCTCCTTGAACCGTCCCCTTTCGACCAGCAGGCCCCCGAGGGGGCCGCTTGCGGCTTCCTCGCCGGCCTCCACCGCGCGCAGCAGCCAGAACTCGGCTCCGGCTGGGCGGCCGGTCCGGGCCAGCACCATCCCCAGATTGGCCATTGCCGAGGTGTTCCCGCCGTCGGCAGCGACGCGCAGGTGCCCTTCCGACGCGCGCAGTTCGCCCTTCCTGCACCGCCGCAGGCCCTCGGCCGCCGCCACGCGGACCCGCTCGGGGTCGGTGTCGGGACGGATCCACCCCTGGTGCCCGTCGGGCGGAGCAGACCCGTCCAGCCGGCTGCGGCGCCGCATCCGTTTCAGCAGACGGCTCCCTGCCCGAGCCCCCGGGATTCGGGTGACCACGGAGGACGCGGCCATGTGGACGAGGGTGGCCCGGACGTTCTCAGTCTCCCAGTGGGCGGGGCCCAGCATCCGTTCGCAGTCGGCCAGGGCCTCCCGGACCATCTCGGTTCCCAGCGCGTGCCGGCCGGCCGCGTAGTAGGCGTCGCCGAGCTGGTGACTGATGTTCACGGTGGTCGGATGGTCTGGCCCCAGCACCCACAGGGCGTATCCCAGAGCGGGTTCCAGAACCTCGGTGGCCGACCGGACGTCTCCAGCCCGGAGGTAGGCACTCCCGAGCACAGCGCGGGCGGACAGGGTGTTCCGGTGCTCCGGTCCGTGCTCCCGTTCGCATTCGATGAGGTCCGCCCCCATCTGCTCGATGTCGTCGCGCGGCTGCTGGGTGAGTTCCGATTCGACCGTGGCGACGTCGGAGTGGACGGCCGCGGTCAGGGGGTGGCTCGCCCCCAGGACCCGCTCGCAGTCGGCGAGGACCGCCCTGAGTTGCCGGGCGGCATCCGTCGCGTTCCCGGCGGCGTGGTAGGCACTGGCGAGGTGGTAACCGGCGCGCAGGGTGTCGAAATGGTCCGGGCCCAGGATCCTGACGCAGTCGCCGAGTTGGGCCTCGAACAGGCCGACGGCCCGGCCCATGTTGCCGCGTTCGTGGTGGGCGACGGCGAGGTTGCCGCGGGAGACCAAGGTGTCGGGATGGTCCGCTCCCAAGGCCCGTTCCCGGTGGTCAAGGCTCGCCTCCAGCAATTCGATGCCGAGGTCCCGGTCGCCGTCCGTGTAGGTGATGGCTGCCAGGTAGGCCTGGGACGCCAGGGTCAGGCGGTGGTCGGGGCCCAGGATCCGCTGCTGGTCCGACAGGTTCGCCGTGAGCAGATCACGGGCCCGGACCCGGTCCCCCGCCCCGAAGCACGCGGCCGCGAGATTGGCGCGGGCGTGCAGGGTGGCAGGATCGTGCGCCCCCTGCGTCCGCTCGCGGAAGTCGGCGATCCGGGAGCAGTACCGGACCGCCCGGTGTTGCAGGTTCTGGCTGCCGAGGAAGCCCGCGGCCGCCTCGAAGATGCCGGTCGTCGCGGAGTCGTCCTGCGCCGAAGTCGTGTACGCGACCAGGGCGTCGGCATGCGGCAGGAACCGCTGCCAGACCTCGAGTCCGGCGTCGAGCGGGGGGCGGGCCCGGGTGAGGAGGTCCACCGAGCGGGCGCGCCCCCGGGCGACGGCCTCGTCCTCGCGGTGCCGGATCGCCGCGTCAGGTGTGCGGAACACCTCTTGCACGAGTCGGTGCACCGACAGCGAGCCGTCGACAATGTCGACCATGCGGTACGCGCGGAGCAGGCCTAGGGCGTGGACGAGCGTTCGCTGATCGGCCATCGGCGTCAGGAGGCTGCGCGGGATGCCGGCCGGGGCGAACCAGGCCAGGGTCCTGAACGCTTCGAGGGCGAGCGTGTCCTCCGCGGCGATCCTGTCCAGGGTCACGGTCCAGACAGCGGCGATCGTCCGGTCCTCGGGTGTCCCGGTAGCCGCTTGGCGAAAAGTTTCGGCGCTGCTGTGGTCCAGGAGGTCCAGGTACTCGCCCACGCTGATGCCAGTCTGGGACAGATAGGCGCCCGCCTGCGCGACGGCGAGGGGCAGATAGTCCAGCCGGGCACTCAGTCGGGCCGCGTCGGCAAGGTCTGTGCGGCCCGAGGAGCGCCGCAGCAGTTCCGTGGCGTCCTCGGCTGGCATGGCCCCGAGTGTCACGGGCCGGTCGACCAGGTCCTGCCAGCCCTCGGCGAGGCGGCTGGTGATCAGGAAACGCCCGGCGCCCCCCAGTGAACCGATCAAGTCCTGCACATCGGCCGGTGCGGCAACGTCGTCCAGGACCAGAAGCCACCCGTCGTGACAAGCCAGCCAACTGCGTGCCCACGCGGCGGCGTCCGGCAGGGGTGCGCTGTTCAACTCGGGCACCATCCGCACGGCCAGCGCAGCCAAGCCGGCCTCGATCCGGTCGGGACTATCGGCGGTGATCCACCAGACAGGGCTGTACGCATCCTGCCGCATCTGGGCGTAGCGGCAGGCCAGCGCCGTTTTGCCGACTCCGCCGAGGCCCGCAACGGTTATCAGCCCCGTTCCGGACTGCAGGACGGTATGCAGATCGCTAAGTTCCTGCTCCCGGCCTACGAAGCGGCCGGCAGCCAGGGCTGTCGGTGAGAGCCTGCCCGGACCGCCCGGCCAGCTCAGCGACGCCGCCGAGGGCAGGGGGTGGTGGTAGTTGTTGATCGTGTTCTTCGCACCGTCGCCCAGGGAGATGATCCCGTGGTTGACCTCGACCGCGGCCCGCCGACTGAAGGGGTCCACGCCGACGCTCAGCGATCCCTGACGGTATTGCTGGCATGGTCGCCCAACGAGACGATGCCAGTGTTCTCCCGCACCGCGGCCGTGCGGTCGCCGCTGACCGTGACCACCGGTCGGCCGGCCGCCGCGAGGAGTTCGGCCAAGTCCCCAGCCAGGACCCGGTCGCCGTCGACTACTCTGACGATCTTCGCGCGAAGCAGTCCGAGGTAGTCGACGTCCTCGGGGTGAGCCGCGACATCCTCGACCGCCTCGACGATCTGGTCCCCGGACTCCGGGTTGCGCCGCAGCCGTGCGAGCAGGCGCTGCCCGAGACGCACCGTGGCGTCCGCGGCGGCGTCCTCCCCTCGGGTGAGTACCGCCGTGCCGTAGGCACCGACCGCCGCGCCCACCGATGCGACCACCGCGTCAACCATGGAACCGTCCACCGTGCGCCCCTCGCTTCTCCCGGAGTCGATGCGACACACATGCTAACGAAGCGCCCGGTGAACCGTCTGACGGCATCAAATCCCGCTGCTCGCGGTCCGTTTGAGCGATCAGCCACGCCGCGCCCCCGTCGGCCCAGGGAACGCCGTGGCGCGTGCCGCAGGGCAGCAGCCGCTCGACGGGAGTGTCCAGGTGCAGTTGCAGGATCCGGCGGGGAAAGCGCTACCCCGCGGGCCAACTATCAAGCTCAGAGGCCAACTAGCGCATTCAACGGCCAACTATCGCGCTCCGTCGCAACGGTGTGTGACTGAGCGCGATACCTGGCCCGGATGGCCAACTCCGATGCTCAACATTGCGGCAGGTGCATGGCGGGCAACGGCTGGCGCGGCCCCGTGCCGCGTGGGGGTGAAGCTTCTGCACCACCCCTCGAACGGCCCCGCCGAGCGGAGCAAGAGCTACGCGGCGTTCGACGCCTGGTGGCGGGAGTCCGGGAAGCAGCCAACACGGCCTTGTACTCCCGAAGCTGCCGCGAAGTAACAAGTAGCTCTACGTCATCAGGCGCAACTCGGCTTGCACCGGATACCTCTCGTCGTCAGTCACACGGCTGACCCTCGGTAGTGGAGGTAAGGGCCTGGACGTGTGACAGGGCGATACGGCGGCGCGCGAGATCGACGTCGATGATCTTGACAGTGAGGGCGTCGCCGACCTCGACGACGTCTTTGGACGATTCATCCAGCTCGCTGGTGTGCACGAGCCCCTGGAAGCCGTCCTCTCGGTCCTCGATGCGGACGAAGACGCCGAACGGCACGATCTTGGTGACCGGCCCGATGACCACCTCGCCGATCCTCTGCGCTACCTGCGGCCAGGGGTCTTCCTGCACTGCTCGGAGCGACAGCGGTACCCGTTCCCAGACCATGTCGACGTCGAGGACCTCGGCTGTCACCTCCTGGCCGACGCTGACGACGTCGGACGGGTGGTCGAAGGGACGCCAGGACAACTCCGGGATGTTGATCATCGCGGTGAAGCCGCCGATGTCGACGAAGGTGACGCCGAAGCTGGCGATGGTCGTCACTGTGCCGGTGACGACCTGGCCGCGCCGCAAGGTCTTCAGGAAGGCCCAGTCCCGGTCGCTGGGCGTCGGCTCGGTCTGCCAGCGAGCGCGTCGAACGCCGTCGCTGTCGGGCAGCACAGCTGTGAACAGCGGGAGATCTTCACCGGCATACATGGATACGACGCCGGCAGCACGCGCGGTGGCGAGCTGGGAGGTCACTGCCTCGAACTGTGTCTCGTCCACGACCGTGCTCGTGATCTGCCCGTCCTCGTCCTCCCAGACGATCTCCACGAGGCCTTCGTCGGGCAGAGCGGCCACGGCCGTGTCGACGTCGGTGAGCAGGTCTGGCCAGATTGCCAGCTGTGCGCGTGGGGCCAGCTTGGAGCGCACAGTTTCGATGTTGTCGCGGGTCAGGCGGTGCCACCGGGAGGCGTTGCGGCGAAGACCTCCTCCAGGAACACCGCGCGGTGGGCACGGACGGTCCAGTGCAGGCGGCCCCCAAAGTCGGCGTCGGCCGGGCGCTCCACGTACGCGGGGTCGTCGGGGGCGAAGTCATACGGCGAGGCGTCTACGCGTTCCGGGAACAGGCCGAGCGTGCGGGTGCGGGCCAGTGCGGTTTCGCAGGGCTGGTTGCTGCCGATGTAGTTGTCGCGGAGCATGGACCGGACGAGTTCCAGGCCGACGGCGATCGGCACCAGAGCGCCGTCGTGGAACCCGGCCGGGCCGGCCGGGAACAGGTCGGCCAGGCCGTAGCCGTCTACCGGTGGCTCCAGGCGAAGTGGGCGAAGCCTCCGATCTGTGGCTCGCGGATCTCCAGCTGGTCAATGCCTGCCGCCTCCGCGAGCGCTTGACCTCCGCCGCGAACGATGCCCCCCGCGTGCTCTCCATCAGCCGCCCTCTCAGCCGGAGTTGACACCCGCCATGAGTGAGCGTCGCTCACTGGTGTCTCCTGGCTGTGGTGACGATGCCGGGCGTAGTCCGCCGAGCGGACCGCGTTCCTGGTCACAGGCGGGTGGTGAACCGGCCGTCGGGTAGTTTCCGCAGCCAGCCGCGATCGACGAGTCTGACCAGCTTGCTGCGTAGCGGTTCCAGCTTGGCCTTCACGCTGACGTCCACCCCCACTACCTCGCCGACTTCGCGGGCCATGACCGGTCCAGCGGCCTGTCGCACGGCGGCGAGGATGCGCTGATAGTCCGGCGGGAGCGTCGCCTCCTCCACGTCCGACGTGCGGTGCGGGATCAGCATCACCGCCTGCCCACCCACTTGCCCGGACATCGGCGCAGCCGAGGCGCGTTCGCCGGCGAGCTGTTCGCTCACCCGTTCAAGGACTCGCTCAGCGACGGCGAGTTCGTCCCGCTCGGTCCGCACCTCCGCCAGCTGTTTGGCCAGCTGTTCTTCGAGTTCGTCCAGTTCTGCGCGCCGCGCGGTGATCCGTTCCAGCAGCTCGGGATCCAACATGCACCGGATCGTAGAAGACCGCCCAACCATCGCGGGCAAGAACCGGCGGTCAGCTTCCTGCCTCTGCTGTCGACCGCTTGATCAAGAACTGTTTCGCCGCCTCGATCGCTTCCCTGTTGAGTTCCTCAATGGAGACTCCCCGGCTCTCCTGGCAGTCTTCCCAGCTGCGTGCACAGGAGACGAGGGCTTCCAGATCTTCGGGATAGCCAAGGTCATAGGCGATGTCCGCCCAGATGATGTGGGCGCCGGTGGCAGGGTCCAGAGATCCGTCAACGATCTGACCGGCAACCCAGTGGGCCATCGCCCACTTCGCGGCGCGAGGATCAGCGGGGGGCTGGAAAACCAGTCCCAACTCCTCCAGAACCTGATCGAAGAGCGCTGGGGCTTCGGGCTCTTCGATCCGGAGGAGGCCGGCCAGCATGGCGAGGGAGGGGCTCTCAACCCCGGCAATCAACGCGTCAAGCCCTGCCTGGATGAGCCGGTCGGACCCGACGTGACTGCAGAATGCCCGCTCGCGCGCGATGTGGCTGAGCTGCTTGAGGGCGTCGTCGGGGGTCATCAGCGTCTTCTCGGTCGGCGTCTGGGAGCAGAAGGCTCGCACATCCGCCGACTGTGTTGCATCGCGCTTCTCTCCGCCCCAGCCGTGCTGACAGACGATCTTCTCCGCGCTTCGACCTGCGACTTCAAGTTGGCGGTACTCAGTGGATTCCATCGGGCGGAGTCCACTGCGGTGCGCATCAGCTGACGGTGGGCTCCACTCTCGCGCGCACCACGATGTCCCGCACCGCACGGCGCGCACCATCCGACGATGCGCGGCACTCTCGCCGGCACCCGGTGCCGCACCCGTACGGCACGGGCCCACGCGCCCCACCCACCTTGACCAGGTTCGGTCCCACCCCTTGACCAGGTTCGCCACCGGCACGTTTCTCCTTGACACAGCAGGTCGCTGCCGCGAGATGTGTGATAGGGCTCGCCAACGCGGCCGCGCACCTGGTGCGGTGCACGGTGGTGCGCGTCATGGCCCCGGTGCGATGCGGTGCGGTGCGGTGAGCCTCCGCCAACTTGAAGTCGCAGGTCAAAGGGCTGGTGTGTGACCGGTTCTCAGAGTGCTTGTACTGGTCGTGGGCGGCAGTCTGTGAAGGAGATCGCCTGTCGGAAGGGGATTCTCCGGCATCAGCGGCGGGTGTGGACAGTGTCGGAGTCGGTCGCCGGCCCCTTCCGGCCGATAGGGCCGGAGCCATGCGAATCGACCATCACGGCGCTCTGCCCCGACTTGACCTTGGACTTGACGCAGGCGCACTCGACCAGAGGGCTGGTTTGCTGTCACGGAGCGGCCGAGCAGACACTTCTCCCCTCACCGCCAGTACGCAATTATTCAGCCATCTGAGGATATATTTAGTCTTCTTGTAGCCATCTGTGGTGTTTGCCCCCATCAGGTGAACGGGACGGGTAGGTTCTCGATCTGGTTCGGGAAGCGTTGCGACGTACCCGGGCTGGAGTTCTTTCACTGGGGGAGCGGGGCGCGTCCTTGCCGGGCTGTAGACACGGAGCGACGTGGCTGGAGACCTGCAAGAGGAGTAGCGGTCCGCCTGAACTGGAGGGGAAGTCACATGGCCGAGATCGATCTTGGACTGGCGACGGACTGGGACGAGGGCGACACCCATGGCCGCATCAAGCTGCGGCCGAACCAGATCTACCCGAACTCACCCAAGAAGGACGTGCTCATTAGCTCGCCGGTGAGCATCGAGCTGTCGGTGAACACGAACTACTCCACCTCGCAGGAGGCGGACAAGATCTACTTCACGACCCACCACGGCTCCACGAAGAAGGTCATCGCGGTACTCGACTCCGACGGCAACCTGCACATCGCCGGCCGTCTGATCACGGAGCAGAAGGACCTGTCGTATTAGTAAGGGCAAGACACTCACTCTCCCTCGGCCCATCAGGGTGGGCGAGTTTCAGAGGGGCTTGAACAGCATCCAGCCGTTCAAGCTCGGCTGACGACCTAGTGGAGGCGGTGGCATACTTTGCCACCGCCTCCACCTCTACGATCCTGCGCATGGTGGATCCCGAGCTGCTGGAATGGATCACCGCGCGCCGCGCGGAACTGGACGAACTCGAAGAACAGCTGGCCAAGCAGCTGGCGAAGATGCGAGCCGAGCGGGACGAACTTGCCGTCGCCGAAAGGGTCCTTGAACGGGTGTGCGAGCAACTCGCCGAAGAACGCGCCTCGGCCGCACCGATGCCCGGGCAGGTGGGCGGCCGGGCGGTGATGCTGATTCCGCACCGCACGACGGATGTGGAGGAGACCGCGCTCCCGCCGGACTACCAGCGCATCCTCGCCGCCGTGCGGGGGGCCGCCGGGCCGGTCATGGCCCGGCAGGTCGGTGAGATGTTGGGAGCGGACGTCAGTGTGCGGGCCAAGCTGGAACCACTGCGCGGGAGACTGGTCAGACTTGTCGATCGCGGCTGGCTCCGGAAACTCCCCGACGGCCGGTTCACCACTCGCCTGTGACCAAAAGGCCGGTGGCCAGAGCCGTGGGGCGCGGGCGTAACCGGGGCATCCTCGGGGGCCGTTGGAACGGTGTGACGAACCCCAAAGAACGCACCTGCTCGCTTGTCTACAGGTGCCGTCTGCCGCTGTCCACGCACACCGTCAACCACCTCGCCGACCTGCTGCGACGCCACCTGAAGGCAATAAGGTCCAGGTGGCGGATCCTGCCGCCCGGGAGGAATCGCGGTAATCGTCCTTGCCGTGCTGCGTCACGACCAGCGCCTGGCCGACATGGCCGGTGGAAACAGCGTGTCCGAGTCCACTGTCCGCCGCTGGCGTGACGAGCTGATCGGACTGCTCGCTGCGTACGTGCGGCAGATGACCGCCCATTGCCCGTACCTGGCCCCCTCCCTCCAGCAGGGCCTCACCACCTGGACGGTCTTCCAGGCCGACGGCGAGCCCGCGGTGGTGGAGGCGGAGCTCTTCCACGCGGGCGTCCAGGCCGCGGAGTGGCTGCGCCCGTTGCTGAACCGGCCGCACGGCGGACTGCGGTGCGAGAACATCGTCCTCCTCGGCGAGGTCCCCGGTGCAGCGCACCGGGACCTGCTGGCCTGGCCCCACTGGGTTCTGTAGAACCTCTACGGCCCCGTCGGGATCATGTTCGGCAAGTTCCATGCGGGCGAGGAGGAGACCACCCGGGCCGGCGACCGGATCCCGGCTGCCCCTGTCTCGTTCCTCCCGTGAGGGCCGCCGTACGCCGCCGCGACCCCCGCTTCCTGGCCGCGACTCCGGAGCTGGCGGCCGCGCTCGCCGTTGCCGAGGACGACGGCCGTGACCTCTTCGAGTACGTCCCCGACCAGTGGAAGGAGATCAAGACATGGGCCGAGCGCTTTCTCCCCCCGGTGAAGCCCTCACCCGTCTCACCGAACAACTCGGCGATCCCCTCACCGCAAGCCTCCTGAGCTACCGGCGCGGCTCCCGGGCCTGGAAGATCCAAGGCCCGGGGAGCTGTGGCCCTGAAGGCGAACAGCCCTGAGGAAGACACGGCCCGGGACAAGGCCGCCGAGATGGCCCAGGAGGACGAGCACCTCCTCCGCCTCACCGAGGCCGGGGCCCTTCGCCCCGACTACCGCATCGACGCCGGCCCTTGGGACGGTGGCCGGTGGCTCGCGGTCGGCTGGGTCGACGGCGTGCCGCTGTGGCGGGCGCTCGCCCTGGCCCGCGGCCCCGAAGGCGACCGCCCGTCGGTCAGGCCCTGGCTCCAGCAGATCGCCCGCACCTGGGCCGAGCACCTGGCCGGCATGCACACCGCCAGCTGGGCCCACGCCGACGTCCAGCCCACCAACACCCTCATCACCCCAGGCGGCCGCGCCGAGGTCATCGACTACGCCCTCGCCTGCGGCCCCGAACCCGATGGGCGCCTGCCGTACCGCGGCGCCCTGACCCACACCACCGCCCCCGAGATCGCGACCGCCGTTCTCGCGACCCCGGCGGACACACACGTTCAGGCGCAGCCGGCCGCTGACGTGTGGAGCCTGGGCGCCTCCTTGTTCTGGTGCTGGACCGGTCACCGCCCCGTCTCCTACGACGACAGCCTCGACCGCCCGGACAAGCTGGCCGCCATCGCTCAAGGCCGCCCCACGCCGCTGGCTGACGTACGGCCCTGGCTGTTCCCCGACTTCGAAGCCGCCATCACCGCCTGCCTGGCCCCTGACCCCGCCGACCGCCCCACCGCCAAGGAACTGATCGCAGCATGGTGACCCTGCGCGCCCTGACCCTCGACGACGCCCCCGCCCTCACCCGCATGTACAGCGGAGCCTCGGTCCGCTACACCACCGGCCGCGCGCTTCCCCTCGACCAGGCGCAGGAGAAGATCCGCAGCGCCCTTGTCCGGGCGGCTGAGACGCCGAGGGCGCAGTGGAGTTGGGGCATCCTCGCCGCCGACGAGATGATCGGGCTCATCGCTCTGCGGCGACGCTCGCCCGTCATGGGGACCATCAGCTACATCCTGCGCGAGGACACCTGGGGCAACGGCTACGCCACCAACGCCGCCACACAGGTTGTCTCCTTTGCCTTCACCACCGCCGGCCTGGAACGGGTGGAAGCCATGCACCACCCCGCCAACCCGGCCTCCGGCCGCGTCCTAGCCAAGGCCGGCTTCACCCGCACCGGCACCACCGACCACCCCGCCGCCGACGGCACCGCCGTGCCGTACGAGACGTACGCGCTCCAGCACCGGACAAACTGAAGGCCCCGAAGAGGGTTGCACCGGAAGGGGGCTGGAGGGTTGTCTGCACGGTTGCATTAGGCGGGGGACCGCAGGTGTGACCGGAGGTGGGACCCTCCGAATTCGATGATCTTCCGTTTGCCCAGGTCAGCGGGCGTGGGCAAGCCCCTTTCGCAAAACGACACCTCTTTCCCACGCGATAGCCGAGGGGAAGAGGTGTCGCGCTGGCTGCGTCCGGAGTCCGGCGAGGGGAGAGCGCCGGCCCTTGCCGACGGTGCGGAGCTGCGCCCAGTCGACCTCGGGGTGTGCCCCGGGGAGGTCGTCGACGTGGCCGGCGTCGAAGCGGGGAACGGTGACGGCGCCGGCCTTGCTTGCGCCGACCCGAGGCGATCACCGGCGCGATCACCGGCACCCTAGCCCGGCCCCAGCTCCTCGTCCTTGGCCGCCACGACCACCACGGCCGCCTCCGCACCATCGGCCGCACCGTACCGCTGCGCCCGGATGCGGCCCAGCAGGTTGCCGAGCACCTCGCCGCCGCTGGCCCGGAGCATCCGTGGACCGGGGTGAAGTTCTCCTCGGCGTGGGGAGCCGCGAAGTCCTCGACGCGGTCCTTGTTCGGCCCGACCTCGTTGCGGAGATCAGTGCCGACGTCGCGATCGACCGTGGGGGCGTGTACCGGCATCCGCTGCGGTACGTGCGCCTGCGCTTGGACGCGAGTGTTGAGGACGTGCCTCGGTTCGGTGGAGGCACGGCCGCAGCGGCACGCTGAGCGGGGGACTGCCCTCCGGAAAATCCATGGGCCTTGACCCGTCTCGTATCTCTAGGCTCACTCTGTGCGGGCGGCGCCCTGGTGCGCCCGCGGATCCGATGTGGGAGGGCCTGCTGTGATGCCGATCTACCTGTCGCCCGAAGTCCCCGGTTGGTCACCGCGAACGGAGGCGGACCTGCAGTCCGCCATCGACGGCGGCCTCCTGGAAGAGAGCCACCGCCTGGACCTGAAGCAGGCCCTACACGCGACGAAGGGCGACAACAAGGAGCTCGCCCGGGACATAGCCTCCTTCGCCGTCGACGGAGGAACTCTGATCATCGGAATCGGCGAGGACAAAGAGAACCGCACCTTCTTCCTCACCCCGCAACCGCTCAAGGGACTGGGTGAAAGGGTCGAACAGGTCGCGCGTAGCTTGCCCGACCCGCCGCTCGCCGTCGTCACGACCGACATCCCCTCCGCATCCGACGAGGAACAGGGCTACCTCGTCGTCCACATCCCCGCCAGCCCGGCCGGGCCCCACATGGTCGACGGCCGCTACCACGGCCGCGGCGACAAGACGAAGCACGTCCTCTCCGACGCCGACGTCGTACGTCTTCATGAACGGCGCCGCTCCGACGACCAGGACGCCCTGGACCTTCTGCAGCAGCAGATCGAAGCGGACCCACTCGCGGGGTTGGAGAGCAATCCCACCTGTTCCTCGTAGCCCAGCCCCTGGCCGCCCCCCGCGACATGTTGCTGAAGTTCACCAGCGACCCGCAGTGGGACCAGCGCCTGAACGAGCTCATCGCCCAGGCCCACACCCGGACGGTCAACGAAGCCCTCCACCCGCACCAGGTAGCCCCCGCGCTCTCCGGGGACGCGAGCAACGGCCACCGGCGCACTCGAGGCGTAGCCAAGGCATCGCCAAACATCGGCCCCGGCCGCGAATACACACCCAGCGGCGGCTGGGGGGACGAGAATGCCATCGAGCTCCACGTCCGTGAAGACGGCGGACTGCGCCTCTACAGCAGCCGGCTGTCGGACGCGACCAAAGAGGGCGAGCAGCAGATCATCGCGGCGGCCGCAGTGGTCAAAACCCGCCGCCTGCTCGCACTGATCGAAGCGGCCGCGAAGGAGGGCGGCTACTTCGGCAACTGGGCCGTCGCCATGGGGGCCACCCGCCTCAAGGGACGCCGGGCCCACGTCAGCGGCGGCTCCGACTTCGGATTCGGCTCAACCGCCCGCTACGACGAAGACACCTACACCGAGTCCACCACCATCACGTGGGCCGAACTGACCGCCACCCCAGGCGCGATCACCCTCCGGCTGACCAGGCCGCTGCTGCGCGCCCTCGGCGTTGAGCAGCACTTCCAGAAGGCACTGAGCGACCCTGCACAGGGCCAGACGGAGTAGGCAGCTGATCACGGTGCTGGAGCAGTGACAGCACGAGGCCCCGGGCGCGGCAGTCCGGGGCCTCGTGCCGTGTCGTCTCCGGCCTAGCTCTAGCGGCCGACTCACCACCTACTCCGCTGAGTCAGGGCTGCTGGATCCACCAGAGGAGCCATCCCATGACGCTCGCGCCTAGGGTGCCAGCCGCGCCACGGACGATGCCGTGGCCCGCCGAGCGGGCGAGGGAGCGCAGGCGACGGCGGAGGCCGGCGTCTAGGAACTGGTGCAGCCGGGCCCGGGTGCGGAGCCAGGAGTGCCGTATCCGGGTCTTGTGCTGGTGGTGCCGGGTCGACGCCGGCTGGACGGTGCCCGTAGGCTCGATGTCGGTACTGATGGTTCCTCCCCAATGGAGTGGGCTGTTGGCTTCTTCACATGGGCGGCTCCCTGCTGGAACAGGGGGCCGTCGCCCTTTTCCGGGGCGGCGGCCTGCGCCGCGCCCAACCCTGTCGGGCCGGGAGTCGTAGGGCCGGGGACGCAGTGGCGTCCCGGCGGTGTTCATCGCGGGGCTGCAGCCCCCGAGAGCACGGGGATACGGGAGCCGAGCCTCAGCGCGGTGAGGGCGATGCCCTCGGGGGTCCACGCGGCCTCCGCTGCCTCGAGCTCCTGCTTGTTGACGTTCAGGTCGAACGGTGCAGCGAGTGCCCAGCGCACACGCCTGCTCTGGCCGAAGACGGAGGACCCGTCGAGATACTGCTCGGACAGGAACTCGTACAGCAGCCCCTTCGCCTTCAGCTCCTCGATGCCGCGCCCGACCGTCGACGGGGAGACCCCGTCCCAGAGCGCGTACTCCCTGGCCTTGTGCAGGACGAAGGACCGGCTGCGCTGACTCATGAGGATGAACAGCATCGCCTTCGCCGGGATGTCCAGGGACCTGTAGTAGCCCTGCTCCCAGTACGCGAAGGGCACCTTGAAGTAGATGTCCTTGCGGGAGCCCTCCGCGTTGCCTGACGGCCGCGTGTACGGGTTCCCGGAGCCGTCCTCGAGCAGCTTGGTGATACGGGTCATCCGGCCGTCCGACGCTGTGCTGATCAGCTTCAGTTCCTTCAGCTTGGCCAGGTGCCGGGAGACCGCGGCGCTCGCCGTGCCGTCGGTGGCGAACGAAATCCCCGCGGCTCGCCCCCAGGTCTCGGAGCGACGGGTGACGCCCCAGTCGGCGCGCGCGGCGACACAGTGGATCAACAGCAGGAGGTCCAGCCGCCCGGGACTGCGCAGCAGCTTGGGGAACGGGCCGGGCCGCGTGACCAGGCGGGGCCGGGGTCGGCGTCCTGGATGAAGGCGCGCCGGATCGGTACGGCACGGCTGTAGCGCTTGGACTCGCCCAGCAGCATCCGTATCGTGTCGTCCTGGCTCACAGCCTTGTCCCGCTGGAGCACGGTCAGTTCGGTGTTCACGCCGCCAACTATGCGCCCCGGTGCGCATGGGGCGGGTGTTGGTTTCGGGTGCGCCCGCTGGGCTGGCCACTCGCCCAGCTTGGCTTATCGGAAACCATGTGAACACTGATGACCCCGGTAGGAAACATCTGTACGCCTAAAGCCGCAGGCAGATCGGTATTCGGCGCTTAGAACTGTTGCCTTTTCAGATCAGAATCCATGATGGTCTGGACGCGGACTCTTGAGAACTTCGCTTCGTGACTCCGTGCTTGGGAGAAGACGGCGCGCACATGGGGCAAACCCCGCACGTTGTAGTCCCAGGCGACATAGATGCCTACGCCGGGGTACACCCCTTCAGCACGCCAGGACTACGACGGGTCGGCTTCAGGCCCGGAACGAGTGCTGACAGCGCGAGACCCCGAGACGCATGTCCCGGGGCCTAGTCGCACGCGCTGTCACGCCCAGTCCACGCCCAGCTTCGCGAGCGAGGCGAGCTGGCCGGCGGTGAGCTTGTCGCGCCGGCTCTTGGTGTCGGACACCCACACGCCGAGCTTGACGATCACTGGCTCTGCCTCGCCCTCGACTGTGATCTCCTCGCCGTGTGCGCGGGGCACCGGCCGGTTCGCACCCTCCCGCTCCATCCACTGCACGCCGTCAGGCCGCGCTGGAATGCCTGCTGCGCCTTGGTCGGCCCCTCGCCGGTCCGCACCTGCAGAATCCGTCCATCACCTGCCGGTGATCCCGCCACCTTGCCACAACGCCTGTTACTGACCGGCAGGAACGGCTGTAGCCGTTCCCACTCGGCATCACTCAGATCACCCCGCCTCATGTCCACATCAACGACCCGGACACGAAGGAGTCACATGAGCGACCAGACAAGTCTTAGTCAGCCGGCCGTCCGGCTGAAGAGACGGCCTCCCAGGTCGACGCCCGTGACACGGCCGTCGGCGTCGCGGGTGAAGAAGCCGCGCTGGCCCGCGAGGGTGCCCTCGGTGAGGACGTACTCGTCGGTGTCGCCGGGCAGGAAGCCCATGGCGGCGGGGGCGATGTCCGGCGGCATGTCCGCGTCCGAGGCCTGGCGGATCGCCGGCTTGATCTCCACGGCGAGGGTGAGCCGCTGCCCGTCGGTGGCGATGTCTAGGTTCATGGCGTCGATCTCGTAGCGCCCGGCGACCTCGCGGGCGCGGGTCTCGTCGTACGGCACGGGCTCGGGGTCCTTCTCGACCAGGCCGAGGAAGTGCGCGAAGGCGGCGCGGACGACGGCCTGGTTGAAGAGGTAGCCCTCCTCGCTGTTGGCGAGGGTCACGACGGCGAAGTCGTGCTCGGGCGCGAGGTGCAGTTCGGCGTACTGTCCGTTGCCGGATCCGCCGTGGCCGATGGTGCGGACGCCGTCGACGGCGCGGCGGAACCAGCAGATGCCGAAGCCGTCGCCCATCGTGCTGCCGCGCAGCGGCGCCGTCTCCTCGCGCATGCCGTGCAGGGTGTCGGCGCGCAGCAGGCCGTCGCCGTCGCCCAGGTGGAAGCGGGCCCAGGCGAGGAGGTCGGTCGTAGTGGAGGCGATGCCGCCGCCGGGGTTGTCGCCGCGGGTGCCGGCGCGGAAGGCCTTCCAGGGGCGGGCAGCCTTCAGTTCGCCGTCCTCGCCGTGGACGTGGCCCGTGGCGAACGCCCGGACCATAACGTCGTCGACGTCGAAGACGGTGTCCGTCAGGCCGAGCGGCTCGAGGACGAGGGCGGCCACGGCCTGCTCGAAGGTCCGGCCGGTGACGTTCTCGACGATCCGCCCGGCCAGGTTGTAGCCGGCCTGGCTGTACGAGGCGCGGGCGCCGGGCTCGGCGATCAGCGGGAGGCGGTCCAGCTTGGCGACGAACGCGGCCAGGGAGCCGTCCTCGCCCTCGGCGTCGATGAGGTTCCAGTCGAGGCCCGCGGTGTGGTTGAGCAGGTTGAGGACGGTGATCCGGGCGGCGGCCTCCTCGTCGGCGAGGACGAGCTCGGGCACGTAGCGCCGGACCGGCGCGTCGAGTTCGACCCGGCCCTGTTCGACCAGGCGGAGGAGGGCGGTCGCGGTGAAGGTCTTCGAGATCGACGCCAGGTGGAAGACGGTGTGCTCGTCGACCGGGCGCGGGTGGGCGAGGCTCGTGACCCCGTGGTTCACGAAGGCCGTCCGGCCGCCGGCCAGGACGCCGACGGAGGCGCCGGGCACGCCGTGCTCCTCGGCGAGGGCCGCCACGATCGTGGCGAACTCGGCGAACTCGTTCGCGCGGTCCTGCTGGTCCTGCTGCTGCATGACGGGTTCCCCCTGGGACTTCGGTTCGGGCCCGGTTCGAACACGGGCTCCTTGAACTAAGTGCAAGAGCACTGTAGGCCCTCGCTGCACTAAGTTCAAGTAGAGTCCGGGAATGGCGCGAAACACTCTCACCCCCGACCAGATCGTCCGCGCGGCGATCGAGCTGCTCGACGACGAGGGCCTCGACGGCCTCAACATGTGCAGCCTCGGCGCGCGGCTCGGAACCGCCGCCACCGCCGTCTACTGGCACATCAAGACCAAGGACGAGCTGGTACGGCTCGCTGGTGACGCGGTCTGGAGCGAGGTCGAGCTGCCCGACCTCGACGCGACGGGCTGGCGGCCGGCCGCCGCCGCCACGGCCGGGAGCATGCATGCGATGCTCACCCGGCACCCGTGGCTCGGCCAGGCCTTCGGCAGCCACCTGCTGTACGGCCCCGGCAAGTCCCGGCACGACGACCACAGCCTCGCCCTGTACGAGAAGGCCGGCTTCGCCTCCGCGGACGCCGACCGGGCAGCGGCCACCGTCTTCGTTTACGTCCTCGGCAGCGCGCTGGGCGCCGCCGCGCAGGTCTCGCTGACCCGCCGGCTGGGCAAGAGCGGCGACCCGGAGAAGGAACTGGCCGACACCATGGCGGCGGCCACCGAGGTGGCCATGAACTTCCCCCGTCTGCGCGAACGTCTGGGGAGTACGGCCGCCACCGAATACCTCGCGGCCCCCGACCGCACCTTCGAGTTCGGCCTGGAGACGATCCTCGACGGCTTCGAGGCGCAGCTGGCCGAAACGAACTAGGCCCAATACCGGTGACTTTGTGTGGTGTGGGTCGTTGGGTGTGGTGTGCCAAGGCCTGGGCAGGTGAAGTCGTCTTCGGGTGAGCGGTTGTCGGACCGGATCGCGCTCGGTTTACTCACGCGGGTGTTCCCGCCCGAGCTGGTCGATGAGGTCATCGAGCAGTGCGGGCGAGTCGAGCAGCGCCGTCGGCTGCTGCCCGCCCGGGTGGTGGTCTACTTCGTGCTGGCCATGTGTCTGTTCTCTGGGCAGGGCTATGAGGAGGTCGCCCGGCTGCTGACGCAGGGCCTTGAGCGGGCCCGCCGCTGGGAGGGTTCGTGGCGGGTGCCGAGCACGGCGGCGATCGGGCGGGCCCGGCTGAGGCTGGGCCCGGAGCCGTTGCGGGAGCTGTTCGCCCGGGTCTGCCGGCCGGTGGCGACCGAGGAGACGGTCGGTGCCTGGTATCGAGGGCTGCGGCTGGTCGCGGTCGACGGTACTACCTTCGACCTGCCCGACACCGAGGCCAACGCCGGATTCTTCGGACGCCCGGGATCGGGTCGCGGACAGGGCCGCGGCGCCTATCCGCAGGCCAGGCTCGCGGTGCTTGCCGAGTGCGGCACCCACGCCGTCTTCGCCGCGGCCACCAGCCCGTTGGCCACCTCCGAGCAGTCCCTCGTCCCACGTCTCCTGCCCTCTCTGCGGCCGGGCATGCTGTTGCTGGCCGACCGGGGAATCACCGGGTTCGAGCTGTGGCGGGACGCCGTCGCCACCGGCGCCGACCTGCTGTGGCGGGTCCGCAAGCACGTGGTTCTGCCCGTGCTGGCCTCGTTCGACGACGGCTCCTACCTCTCGGAGATCGTCGCCTCCACCGACCGGTGCCGACGCGCCAGCCCGATCCGGGTCCGCGTCATCGAGTACACCCTCGCCAACGGGCCGGACGCGACGGTCTACCGCTTGATCACCACCCTCGCCGACGCCGGGGCCGCCCCGGCCACCGAGCTGGCCGCGCTTTACGCCCAGCGGTGGGAGATCGAGACGGCCCTGGACGAGATCAAAACCCACCAGGGCGGCCCCGGCCTGGTCCTGCGTTCCCAGCATCCCGCCGGCGTCGAACAGGAAATCTTCGGCATCCTGCTGGTCCACCACGCGCTGCGGGATCTGATGCACGAGGCGGCCCGTGACGAAGGCTGCGACCCGGACCGGCTCTCCTTCACCCGCACCCTGCGTATCGTCCGCCGCCACGTCACCGGCCAGGCGGCGTTTTCCCCCCTCCCGGCTCGCCCGCGCTCTCGCCGACGCCCTGCGTGAGATCCGTCAGCGCCTCCTGCCACGCCGACGGGCCCGAACCAACCCCCGCGTGATCAAACGAAAGATGGCCAACTGGAAGCTCAAGCGGGCCGAACACCGCAACCCGCCCCGGCCGGACACACCTCACGTCACCCTGGTCGAGCCAACCAAGACTTAGCCGGCCCACCGGAAAACAACCTAAATCACCGGTATTGGAACTAGGCCGGATCTCCAGTCCGGTGGAGGGCAGGCCCATCGCCGGCTGATGGCTGTCGGGCAGGACGGAGGCTCCGTAGTACTCCGAGGCCGGGAAAGCCGGTCACATGGGGAAGGGGGCCAGCAAGTCGGCAGTAAGGATGCTGGAATGCCAGGAGGTTTCGCCGGTGAATACCGACGAGCTGGAATGGGCCTTGATGAAGGCCGAACGCCGGGTCCTGGAGATCCAGACCAAGCTGCACCGTTGGGCTGCGGATGATTCTCATCGCATGTTCGACGACCTGTTCAACCTCGTGGCCGATCCCGCCTTCCTGTTGGTGGCGTGGGATCGTGTCCGGGGAAACAAGGGTGCCCGCACGGCAGGAGTGGATGGAAAGACCGCCCGCTCTATCGAAGCCGGGCAGGGGGTCGAGGCATTCCTCGACAAGCTGCGGACCCAGATCAGAGACCGCAGCTTCCATCCGGTTCCTGTCCGTGAGCGGATGATTCCCAAGGTGAATGGCAAGCTTCGCCGTCTTGGGATTCCGACTGTGGCGGACCGGGTGGTCCAGGCTTCCTTGAAACTGGTGCTGGAGCCGGTGTTCGAAGCGGATTTCCTCCCGTGTTCCTATGGGTTCCGCCCGAACCGCCGAGCCCACGATGCGATCGCCGAGACTCGCTATCTCGCCAGCCACGGATACGAGTGGGTGGTGGAGGGCGACATCACGGCGTGCTTCGACGAAATCTCGCACCCGGCTCTCATGGCTCGGGTGCGGAATCGAATCGGGGACAAGCGGGTGCTGTCCTTGGTGAAGGCGTTCTTGGAGTCCGGGATCCTGTCCCGGGACGGAGCCTTCACGGACACACGCACCGGGACCCCGCAGGGCGGGATCCTGTCACCGCTGCTGGCCAACATCGCGCTCTCGGTCCTGGACGAGCACATCGCCCAGGCCCTCGGAGGACCAGATAGCACCTCCGAGGATCGGCGCAGGAGACGGCGCCGGGGATTGCCCAACTATCGGCTGGTCCGGTATGCGGATGACTTCCTCGTACTTATCTTCGGGCGTCGTGAGCATGCCGAGGAACTACGCGACGAGACCGCGGAAGCGTTGAAGCCGATGGGCCTTCGCCTGTCGGTGGAGAAGACAAACATTGACGAGGGCCTTGATTTTCTCGGATGGCGCATCCAGCGCCACCGGAAACTGGGCACCGACCGGCAGTACATCTACACCTATCCGGCACGGAATTCAGTGCGTTCCGCGACGGGCAAGGTGAAGGAGCTGACCGGACGGCAGAACGTCGGCTTGTCGCTGGACTCCCTGCTCCACCGGCTCAACTCGGTGTTGCGGGGATGGTGCGCGTACTTCCGTCCCGGAGTGTCGAACGTCGCTTTCTGTTACCTCGGCCACTACACGTGGATGAGGGTGACGCGATGGATCCGGAGAAAGCATCCTGGGATCACTTGGAAGCAGCTCCGCCGACGTTATTACGGCGGCGGCTGGTGGCCTGCCATGGAGGAAAGGGAACTGTTCAACCCGGCAAAGGTAAGCACGACCAGATACCGATACCGGGGAAAACTCATCCCGACCCCGTGGCCCACTACGGCATGAGGAACTGAACACCCCGAAACGGGACTTGTGGAGAGCCCGGTGCCCGGAGACGGGCACGCCGGGTTCGGGAGGCGGCTCGGGGAAATCCACTGGTGGAGACACCGGCAGGGCGCCCCGAGTCGACGTCACCGACTGCTCCTGAGTGCTTGAGTCGATTAATCGCTCGCTCGACGGTATTGCGCTTCTTGTACCGCTCTTCGTCGAAGCCGGGGGGCCGTCCGCCGCGTGAGCCTGTGCGTAGACGTGTGGCCTGGCTGTCTGACTTCTCCGGAATGGCGTGCCGGATGCCTCGATGTCGCAGGTCCTGGCGGCAGGGCCTGTTGCTGTACGCCTTGTCGGCCGCGACGCTCTGCGGTCTTGCGCGGCCTGCCCGGCCCGCACCGTGGGACGCGGATCTTCTCCAGCACTGGTGCGAACTGGGTACAGTCCGCCCGCTGCCCCGGCGTGGTGACCAGGGACAGCGGGCGGCAGCGTCCATACGCGCTCAGATGGACTTTGGTGGTGAAGCCGCCGCGCGAGCGGCGTGGCCGATCCTGCCTCCGGGCGCCTCCATCCGCATACGCTCGACAGTTCCGAGTACGGAGACGTAGAAATCGATCGCGGCCGCGGCTCCGTCGATGCAGAGGTACGGCGTGACCCGCGGATATCCCTCGGGGATGGGCTCGACGGCCACCGGACTCGGCACGACCGCTACACGGCCAACAAGCATCACAATCGACCGCAAGGAATTGGCCAGCAGGATCGGTGACAGTGTTCTTACCGGCACCCCGAAGGGCCAGACTGTGGTCGGTCCGGCCCTGCGGGCGTGCTGTCGGGGTGTGTCAGCCGAGGCGGCCGACGTGGATGACCACGATGGTGACGGTGGCCTCGGTGATTTTGTACAGGACCCGGTAGCGGCCGACGTGCATCCGGCGCAGGTCCGGGGAGCCGTACGGTGTGGTGCCCTCGGGCCGGGGCTGGTCGGCCAGGAGGTCGACGGCGTCCATTAGCTGCCGCAGGCCCTCGGGGTCGTCCTTGAGGAAGCGGGCGGCCGCGTCGATCGCGGGCTCGTCCCAGACGATCGTGAAGGTCACCCGCGCTCCAGACCGAGCCGGGCGCGGACGTCACCGTGCGGGACGGCCGCGGCGGCGCCGGCGGACTGCCGCTCCCGGTACTGGGCCAGGGCGAGCGCGTCCTCGAGGTCGGCGAGCTCCTGGGGGTTGATGAGCACGGCCGCGGGCTGGCCGTGGTCGGTGATGGTGATGCGCTCCCGGGCGTGGGACGCACGGCGGACCAGCGAGCCGAACTTCGCCCGCGCTTCGGTGATCGGAAGAGTCTCACTCATGACAGAACTGTACACTTCCCGCGCCTTGCGACGTCAGTGTGCGAAGCCGTCGGGGAACAGCGCGGCGAGGGTGGCGGGGAGCTCGTCGAGTTCGGTGAGGGCGGCGGCGAGGTCCTGGCGAGCGCAAGCGAACTGTTCGGGGATCTGGTCGGCACGCTCGTCCTCAACGGAGAACACCGCAGAGCAGGCCAGCAGGTCCAGGAGGGCGAGCCTCGAGGCCCGGGCGGCGGCCGCAACGAGGGGACCGGCGATCTCCTCGAAGCGTGCATCCTCCGCCGGCGCCTCGACCGCCGGCCGCACGGACACTGGCTGGGCCCTCACCGCCTCTCCCCCTGCCGGACGCTGGCACGCGGAGTCGGGACCCGCTCGACAGCCGCCCGCACCCGCCCCGGATCGGGAAAGCGGTAAGGCCCGGAGGACTCCGGGCTGCGGTGGCCCATCAGGGCCTGCACCTCGTCCGGCGTACCGCCCGCGTCCACGACGTTCAAGCAGAACGCCCGCCGGGCCATGTGCGGACCCACCCGCCGCCCCAGCCCCGCCCGCTCCCCGAGCCGCTCGAACAGCTCCCCGATCGCCTCCGGCGACATCGGCGCCACATCGGCGCGCGGAACAGGTTCACCAGCAGGAAGTCGACGCCGCCTTGGCCCTGCAGCCGATGCCGTTCCTCGTAGTACAGGTCGAACGCGGACACCGTCAGGAAGTCCAGCGGCGCCACCCACGCCTGCCGCGACTTCGACCAGGCTCCGTTGGAGTTCTCCCGCCGCCGCACATGCACGTGCGCCCCTGGGTGCTCACAGCCCAGCCCCCGAGAGTCCGGCAGCAGGTGCACGTCGCCGCGCCGCAGTTCGGCGGCCTGCCCGCGGCGCAGTCCCACCCGGCCGAGCAGCAGCACGACCAGGCGGTCCCGCGCGCTGCGGCACGCGGTGAACATCGCCACCAACTCGGCGTCCGCCGCCCGGTCCACGTCCGCTTCGGGCTCCCGCAGACGGTGAACCGGCCGCAGCCGCAAGAACAGTCCACCATCCTCGCCCGTGGCCTCCACCGGAAGATCACGGCTGTCGGCCAGCTCGTAGATCTGGCCGAGCACCCCGCGCGGGGCCTCGCCAGCGGTGACCGCGTACGACAGCAGCCCCCGTACCGCGACCAGGACGCGGTTGATCCGCCGCTCGCCCCGAACAGGCTCCGACCCCGGACCGGGCTGCACCACCACCGCCCCACCGTCCCGAGGCGCCGGCGTGTACTTCAGCCAGACCATGAACAGGCCCAGATCCCGCCCTGCCTCCGCCCATTGCCGGCCCGTCGCCCTGCACCACCTCAAGTACAGGGCGGCCCCATCGGCGTATACCTTCGTCGTCAGCTCGGCCCGGTCCCGCCCGAACCGAAGGTTCCGCAGCCAGTGATCAGTTACGGGAACGACCTCCAGGTCGTCATCAAGGACCGTCCAGTACCTCTGCCCGGACGGCATCACCACGGGAAACGCCCGCATCAGCAACTCCTGCATCGAGTCGTGCAACAACCCGCCGCAGAGCCACACCCCCCGAGAACGAGTCCCAGGAGCTCAACGAACCCACCTCACTCCACGTCACACCACAGGCAGCGCACCCCCAGAGAAAAAGGCGAGGCACCCACCCCGTACCGGCAGGTCGGGGTGTGGCAGCGCGCGCAAGGGCCGGTTTGGCTGGGCGCCCATGTGACGGGCTGCGGTCTGGCGGGGGAGTCGGGGGTGGTCATGGCTGCTCCTGGACCGGGTGGAAGACGTCATTCCTATTAGATCCGATGTTCGATTTTGGGGGCGAGTGCGGCGCGGACCATCCCACCTGGCCGGGTGTGCGGCAGGCCACATCGGCGCGGGTTGCGGGGCTAAGGGGCCGATGGTGTAGCGCATGCGCGAGATTCCCCCCACCCCCGCCCCGACCTGGGGTTTTGCGGGACTTGCGGGACTAACCCCCCGCTGCTCCACAGTGCGGATCGCTCCTCCAACCGGAGGGGCGATCCGCGGTTTCACGTAAGGAGAGTCCTGGCATGAGCACGACAGAAATGGGCGGAGAGTCGACGGGCGAGGACCCCGGGCGGGAGCCGGCCGGGCCCGCCGGGGAGCCGGCCCCGCGCCGCCGCCGGCCCGGCGGGCGCCAACTGGTCGCGACGCTCGCCATTGAGATGGCGGGGGCCGCGGTGTCCGCGTGGGCACCGGAGTGGTCGGAGGTGGCGCAAGCCTTGACCGCGGCCGCGCGGGTTGCTGTACGGCTCCGCCGGGGCCGGGGCGGGTGGCCGCGCGGCTAGCAGCAACCACTGATGGTTCGCACCCTCCTTCCGGGGTGCGGACCATCAGCGCGGAGCGAGATGCTCAGACCACCGATGTCGGCAGTACCGGCCGCGACGGGATCCGCCGACCGGCTGGCGCGCCATCTGCGGCAGTTGGCCAGTCCCACGCCCGAGTCCTGCAAGGACCCAGTCAGGGTCGGCGTCTGACGCCTTGGATGGGTGCCCTACTCGTCGGCGGCAGGGGTAGCAGTGGCCGTCACTGAGCCTTTTCAGCGCTGCCGCTCCAGGGTGAGGACGGCCTTGGTGATGACGGTCATGCGGTTGGGGCTGACGCGGGACCTGCGGAAGATCTGCCAGCACTTCAGCCGTGCCATGCCACGTTCGACAGGGGCCCGGGTTTGCGCGAGGCGCGGTTGACGGTGCGCTGGGTGGGAGTGAGCTCCCCGCCGGGCGGTCGTTTGAGGCCGGTGGCGACCCAGGCTCCGGCGCCCGTGTAGGCGCGATCGGCGAGTATTGGGACGCCCTGGAGCTCGCAGATCCGGATGATGCGGTGGGTGCGGGCGGCGGTCAGGTCGTGGGTGCGGCCCGGCAGCGCGGGCGAGATCCACAGCACCTCACCGGAGGGGTCGGTGACGACCTGGACGTTCACGCCGTGCCGGCGGTGCTTGGCCGAGTAGTCCGCCCGGCTGTCGCCGACGCGGTCGCACTCGGCGAGGGTCCCGTCCAGCAGGACGAACTCCGGGTCGTGCTCGCGCAGCGTCTTGAGCAGGCCGGGAGCCCGTTCGGCGAGCAGGCCGGTCACGGCGGTGACATACGCGTGGGCGGTGCCGACGGATATCCCGAAACCGGATGCGATGCGGGAGAGGGTGTCGTGGCGGCGTAAGTACACCAGAGCGACGAGCGCACGCCGGTGCGGCGGGAGCTTGCACCGCCGGTCACCCTCGCGGGTGACGATGAGCATCGTGACCCACTCGACCAGGGCGTGCGGGAGGTCGAGTGCGGCAGGATAGGGAACCAACAGGGCTCCTGTGCCGATGGGTTGAGACTTCGAACACCTCCCTCAACGGCACGGGAGCCCTGTGCGTTGCGAACCCCTCCCTCACCCCGGCCCCGTCACCCGATCAGTGGCCACGCTGAAAACGCTCACTGAGCTTCTTCAGCGTTGCCGCTCCAGCGTGAGGATGGCCTTGGCGATTGACGTCATGCGGTTGGGGCTGCACCGGGACCTGCGGAAGATCCGCC
>NZ_JBHWJJ010000075.1:0-37223 GCF_042732005.1 Streptomyces sp. NPDC059851
ACAGGCCGGAACTGGCTCCGCAGACTGCGGCCGGTCCCGCCCAACAGCTCGCGCTCCGGAGCAGGCAGGTGAATCGTTCCGACCGCAGACCTCAGTAACCGGTCCGCGCCCAACGGGGCGGTCGCGGCCGTACCATCGAGTCCAGGATCAAGCCGGCACGGGCGCTGAGTTGAGGGGCGTTGTGCGCCATCCGTCCGGGGAGTGCGGCAGGAGCCCGCGTCGGCCCCGGGCGCGGTCCAGTGAATCGTTCAACCCTTCGAGACTCTGATCGTCGTCTGGGCTGCCATGACTCCCATGACCGGGCGCCTGGCCCGTGCAGGCGTCCCCCAGGTGGTCGAGGAACGCGGCGCCGACCGACTCGACGTAGGCGGGTCAGTCGTCGATGGCCTGGTAGAGGGTGGTCCAGAAGTCCTGGATGGCCCGTGCCGAGTGCGGGGTGGACATCCCGGTCTGGGTGAGCAGGATGCCGACGAGCTGGTTGTGCGGGTCGGCGTAGGTCGTGGTGCCGGCTCCGCCGTCCCAGCCGAACTGGCCGATGGGCGCGTAGTCGCCTCGGTAGGTGCGCACCGTCATCCCGAAGCCCCAGCCGCCGGTCTGCCCCTGGCCGTGTGACAGATGGACGACGCTGCGCGCCCAGGTCTGTAGGGCGGCCGTCTGCTCGGGGGTGAGGCGGTTGGTGGTCATCAGCTCGACGGCGGGCCGGGACAGGATCCGCTCGGTGCCGTGCATCCCGTGGTTGAGCAGCATCCGGAAGTAGGCGTGGTAGTCGTCGACGGTCGAGTCGAGTCCGCCGCCGCCGGACTGGAAGGCCGGAGGCCTGCTGTGGTGTCCCCCTTCGGCCGGATCCTCCACGGTGAACTCTCCGGTCTGCGGATCGGGGGCGTACAGGGGCGGCAGCCGGTCGATGTTGTCGGCGGGTACGTGGAAGCCCGTGTCCTTCATCCCCAGCGGATCGAAGATGCGCTCGCGCAGGAACGCCTCGAACGACTGGCCGGTGACCCGGGCGACCAGCACGCCGAGCACGTCGTCGCTGACGTTGTACAGCCACCGCTCCCCGGGCTGGTACATCAGCGGGAGCGCGCCCAGGCGGCGCATCCACTCGTCCGGCTCCACTGCCGGCAGCATCCATCCGTTCTCGCCGTAGACCTTCTGCTCGAAGTACGCGCTCATCATCGGGGAGCTCATGGCCGTGGTGTCCAGCCCGAGCCCGCAGGTGGAGGTGAGCAGGTCGCGCACGGTGATCGGGCGCCGCGCCGGCACGGTGTCGTCCAGCGGGCTGTCGGGCCGCTTGAGGACGCGCCGGTCGGCCAGCTCCGGCAGCCACCGGTCTATCGGGTCGTCCAGCCGCAGTCGGCACTCGTCCAGCAGGACCATGGTGGCGGCGACCGCGACCGGTTTGGTCGTCGAGGCCATCCGGAAAATGGTGTCCCGGCGCATCGGCGGGCCGCCGTCGTGGCGCATGGTGCCGATCGCCTCGACATGGGTCTCCTCGCCCCGCCCGATGAGGGCGACGAGGCCGGGAATCTTCTTGGACTCGACATGCGCCTGCAGTACCTCGCGCATGCGGCGCAGCCCTGCCGGGGAGAAGCCGTTGTTGCCGTTTCCCATGACGAATCTCCTTGCACGCAGTGGTCGGTCTCGGCGGTGCCGCGGGCATGCGGCGGGAGACGGTCGGCCGGGGCGTGCCCCCGGCCGACCGTGTGGTGCGGACGAGCGGTGGTGCTCCGCCCCGGGGGGCGATGTGCTGGGATCAGGCCGTCCCGGTTCCTGTTCCTGTTCCGGTCGTGCCCCCGGTGGCGCGGTCGATGTCCTCGACCAGCTGCTTGCGTGCGCGGGCGGGCACGTAGCCGCCTTCGGAGTAGTTCTCGGCGAACGCGTCGGCGAACTCCACCGGGTCCTCCCCGACGACCCCGCGGACCGGCGTCCCGTCCGCCACGGCCTGCTCGAACAGGTCGGCGAGGTCATCGAACATCGACGCGCTGCTGTCACCGTCGGTCGGCACGAAGTGCATCAGGTACCGCTCGATCGCCTCGACCGCCGTGCGGTGGCTGCTGGGAAGCTCCTTGACGCGCGCCTTGTACGCCCGCCAGCGCTTCTTGGGCCCGATCACCTTCGCGATGATGCCGCCGGTCTTGTCTGCTTCGGACATGGCTATTCGCCCCCTTCGCGGAGCTGGTCCAGTCGTTCCGAGAGGAAGCTCCAGGTCCTCCAGAACTCTTCGAGGTATTCGCGTCCCTGGGCGTTGAGGGAGTGCACCTTGCGCGGCGGCCCCTTCTCCGAGGGGACCTTCTCCACATCGACGAGGCCGCGCTTCTCCATCCTGATGAGCAGCGCGTAGACGGTTCCTTCGGCGATGTCGGGGAAACCCTGCTCCCTCAGCCGCGCGGTGATCTCGTAGCCGTAGGCGGGCCGGCCGGACAGGGACGCGAGGATGATGCCCTCCAGCGTGCCCTTGAGCATCTCGGTCAGCAGTTTGGCCATGGAGCGCCCTCCTCCCTGAGCTATTCGGCGTCATTGAGTACCGGTACACCGTATCGCTGACTACCGGTACTTAGCAAGACGGAATAGTGGGGCCGCACGTGGGCGCGTTCGCCCGGGGAGCCGCTCAGCCAGCGCCCGGCTGGCCCGGCTTCCCTAACTCCCCTCACTTCCCTGACTTCCCTGGCTTCCCTGACTTCCCTGGCTTCCCTGACGTGACCACCTGTAGGTTCCGGCGATCCGCCGGTCCGGGGACTCGGTATCGGCGGATCGCCGGAACCGGAGTGCCTGGGGGTGCCGTTGCCACGGGGCCGGCCGTGCGTGACCGCGGCGACCGTCGGTCACTCCCCCGCCTTGACTGGCCCGTCGTCATCGGGACTAGCGTCCCCGGCACCTTCGGCGCGTGGTCGGTGAACAGTGCCTCCAGAAGTGCGCGCCTCCCTGGTACGGGCGTTGCAGCAGCTCCCGGCCGTCCTGCTCTAGCGGGTCGAACGCGACGACGTAGGCCGGCCACGCGGCGGCCAGGGCCGGGGCGCCGCGGGCGCGGACGGCGGCTCGGCGTTGCAACGCCTCGAACGGCAACCGCCCTGTTTCGGCATCCCGGACGACCAGCTCATCGTCGATGACGAGGCCGCGGGGCAGTTGCTCCTCAGCGGCTGCCAGCAGGTCCGGCCACTGGTCCTGGACCAGCGTCCCGCGGCGCGTCCGCACCAACACCCGACCACCCGGCCCGGCAGCGGTGAAGACGAGCGCCCGGTGGCCGTCCAACCGTCCGGTGGCGCTCGTCCGCAACCGTCTCAAGCGCCTCCGCTGCCGGTCTGCCATCCTCAACGGCTTCATCGCAGGAACCGGGCCCGCCTCTCGACATCCCGGCCTCTGCTCGATGCGAAGGCGGCATCTCCCGCGGACAGCAGACGGGCAAGCGGTCAGCCCACGCTCAGGGTGCACTCAGCCTTGTAACCGTTCCGAGTGCGGCCGTCGTCCACCTGGAGGGTGACGGTGGTGGTGCGGGTGTGGGAGCGGGGGTAGCCGGAGGGGCGGGGGCCGGCGCTGAGGACTTCGTGCGTGGACCAGGCCCCATGGGGGTCAGCCACCCGGTACACGTCGCCGGTGGTGGCCGCCGCCCCGAGGCCGTACGCGGGCTCGCCGGTCACCCGGTCCTGGCCGTACTCGTCGATCGTGCTGATGTCGATCCGGCTCCTCACCCTGGCGCCGGGGGCATGCCCCGTGCTGCCTGCGGTGTACTTCACCTCCCAGGTGTTCCGATCACAGCTGAGCTCGATCTCGGCCTGGGTGCGAGCGGGCGCGGCCTGCACTACGGCGGCCGGGAGCAGGACGGCGAGGGAGCCCAGGACGAGGGCTCCGGTCCGAAGCGCGGTCCGACGGACCAGGGAGGCTTTCATGCCGTCCACCCTAGGGAGCAAACCCACCCAAGAGCGACACTCTGAGGGGTGGTGTTCTGGGCCGATATGTGACGGCAAGGAGAGTTCGAGCACAGTGGCGCGGGACAGGGCCTGTTGGGAGCACACCACACAGCGCATCCGGTGCCGGTAGGAGCCACTGGGCCGGGCCCTCGTTGCCGTTTGCGCGGTTCGACGCCGCTGTCACCGGCAACGGCGACGCCGCCTGGCTCTGGCCGTTCGCCTGCGCCTCATGCTTCTGTCCGGTCCATGAACTGCCGCCCGGATTACAGGCTTCCGCGAGCGGGACCATGCCGTCGATGCCCAGCGCACCGGCCGGCGTCACCTCCCGCTCGTCGTAGTACGACCACCAGGTGCCACCGTTCAGAGTGCAGCCCCACCCGATCTCGGCGTACACGACGGCCTCGGCAGCAGTACCTCCTGACGGGTGTTGCAGCCGTCGGCCGGCAGCCGGTCAACAGCGTGCGCAGCAACGGGCCCGAGCTCCTCGACGACGCCGCGGACGCCGCGCCGTCGGCGAAGTGAGGAAGTACCGGCACCCATGTGCGCGGCCGCGCTGTTGTGAACGGTCGTCGTGGCCCCCGGCCCTCGGACGGTGGTCAGGCCTTCGGCACGGTGTTCACGTAGTTGGTGCCCGCACTGTAGAAGCCGTCCACCGTCTTCTGGACATCCGCCTGGGAAACGGCCTCGTCGGCCTTGTAGTAGACCCAGTTGACCTTCATCTCCCAGGTGCGCGGAGCTCCGGCGAAGGGCAGGTCGATGAACCAGTTGCTGAAGTGGATGTCCATCTTCTCGCGCGGGACGTACTTGCCGGAGCTGGTGAACAGCTCCTTGCCGTCCATGGAGTAGGTGACCGTTCCGCCCACTGCGGTGACCATCAGGGTGTGCCAGCCCTCGATGCGCTGCTTGAGCGTGTGGCTGACCCGGTCCGGCGGATCGGCCTTGTGCCAGCTGACGTTGTCGAGTCGCGGACCCTCCGAACCCCAGCCGCCGTTCGGCAGGTACTCGAAGTCGAGTTCGCTGTAGTCGTCCGAGGAGTCCGAGGGGGAGATAGGGAAGAAGGTCTGGACGACGTGGTCCCCGTTGCGGCCGCTCGTGGGCTTGTCGCTGAAGTGGACCCGAGCGGCGAAGGTCCCCGTGAAGAGGTTCTTGCCGGTGCCCTGTACTTCGACCTGCTGGGTGCCCTGCTCCGTGCCGTCGGTGGAGGACTGCAGCCGCAGGACCCTGCCTCCCTGGGCGGTCGGGTCGGAGGGGAAGCCGGCACCGGCGGTGGACCAGGTGCCCTTGATGCCGGGGCCACCGCCGCCGGTACGGACCTCCCAGCCGTGGGCGGCGAGGGCGGGGTCCTCGGGGCCGCTGTAGTGGAAGTTGTCGAACAGGGTTCCCGGCGGGCCGGCCGGGGTCGGTGAGGCGCTCGGGGCGGGCGCGGCGGCATCGTCACCCGGGCCGCCGGAACACGCGGCGAGCACGCACAAGAGGGCGGGCAGCGTGAGCGCGGTCCACACGCGGCGACGGCGGGTGCGGCGGGGCTGGCTCACTCGGGCTCCTTGGGGCGTGCGTAGAGGCGGTACCTGGACACGCCCTCTGGATGGGGATCAGCTGCTGATCCGATGAGGGCGTCATCCTAAGGTGCGCCGAGACACCGATGACTACTCGGCTGACTACCCGGCGCCGGGCGCGCGGCCCTACTAACCGGTACCACCAATTCCGTTTCGATCCGGTCACGACGCCTGGATAGATCCCTGCAAATCCGGATATGGGGGCCGAGTCGCCTGGGATCGGTGCACTAGCGTTCGCCCTGCGATCCCGCGGTCTACGTACCCTGCAATGAAAGGTCTCGCAAGGTGCGCCCAGTCATCACGCCCGTGCAACGCGGATCGACACACCGAACAATGCCCGGAATGTCCGAGTTGGGTTCTGGTGAATCTGAGGAACCGGCTCCCGCACCGGTGTTCGTCGACCAGTCCGGTCTGCGCGGCCGGATGCTGCGGGGCTTCGGCTGGCCGGTCTCCATAGTCGGCGCGGTTCTGGCCGTCGCCATGGGCAGCAGCCTGATCGGTGTGCAGGCGGACGCCCCGGCGATGCGCGTACCCGCCCAGCCCTCGCGTTCGCCCGCGCCCTCACCCGTGCCCTCGCTGTCGCAGACCCCGTCGTCCGCGTCGTCCTCGGCTTCGTCACCTCGGACGGTCACGCGGTCCGCGACGCCCCGGACGGGCACCCCCGGCGGCTCGCCGAAGATCGCAGCCGCTCCGTCGAAAACCGCTGCCGCCCCGCCGAAACCCGCGACCACCGCGCCGCGCGGGGCGAAGCCTTCGGGCCGGCCGGCCAAGCAACCCTGATCACCCGCACCACCGTCTCCTGGAGCGTCATTGTCCCGCCACCAGCGCCGCCGGCAGTCCCTGCTCAGGCCGCGCCGACTGGCCGCGCCGCCGCTGCGCTTCTTCATGCCGCTGTCCCTGCTGGCCTGCCTGCTCGCCCTCCTCGTCCTGCGCGGCCTCGCCACGAACGAGGCGTTCCACGACTCCCGGATCGCCATCTCGGTCGACAAGACGACCGTGCCGCACAACCTGCTCAAGGGCGGTCCGATCATCGACGCGCGCGGCGCCAAGAACGAGCATCCCGTGAGCTACCACATCCCCGACCGCACTGCGGTCCTGAGCTTCGACGACGGTCCCTCGCCGGAGTGGACGCCGAAGATCCTCAAGGTGCTCGCGGCCCGCAACGTCCGTGCGGACTTCTTCGTGACCGGCGCGATGACCACGCGCCACCCGGAGCTGATCCGGCAGATCGTCGCGGGCGGCCACGAACTCGGGGTGCACACCTTCACCCACCCCGACCTGGTGTACCAGTCCCACGCCCGGACCAGCTGGGAGCTGGCACAGACGCAGCTGGCGCTGGCCGGCGTCGCGGGCGTCCACAGCGCGTTGTTCCGCCCGCCGTACTCCTCCGACGCCACCGCGATGGACGACTGGAACTACCCGGTGGTCAAGTACGTGGGCGCGCGCGGCTACCTCACCGCGTTCATCGACCGCGACACCGACGACTGGAAGCGCCCCGGCGTGGACGCGATCGTCAAGGCAGCCATGCCGGCCAAGCCCGGTGCGGGCGCGCTGATCCTGCTGCACGACGCGGGTGGCGACCGCGCCCAGACCCTCGCCGCGCTCGTGCAGATCATCGACAGGCTGCAGGCCCAGGGCTACCGCTTCACCACCATCTCCGAGGCACTCGGCGCCTCCAGCGCGACCGTGCCGGTGCACGGGTTCCAGTTGTGGGCGGGCAAAGGATTCATCTGGGCCACCCAGGTGGCCGTGCTCACCCTGCCGGTGCTGGTCGGGCTGCTGGCCGTCGTCGGCTTCCTCAACTTCGGACGGTTCGCGCTGATGGTCGTCCTCGCTCCGATCCACGCCCGCCGCTCCAAACGCCGGGACGCATGGGGTCCGCCGGTCACCGAACGGGTCACCGTACTGGTCCCCGCCTACAACGAGCGCGAGTGCATAGCCAACACCCTCCAGTCCCTGGCCGCCAGCGATCATCCGATCGAGGTGATCGTCATCGATGACGGCTCCACGGACGGCACCGCGGACATCGTCGAGGAGATGGCCCTGCCGTTCGTCCGGTTGATCCGCCAGGTCAACGGCGGTAAGTCCAGCGCGCTCAACACCGGTATCGCGGCAGCCTCCCACGACATCATCGTGATGATGGACGGGGACACCGTCTTCGAGCCGTCCACCGTGCGCGAGCTGGTCCAGCCCTTCGGGGACCCGGCGATCGGCGCGGTCGCGGGCAACGCCAAGGTCGGCAACCGCGAGAGCCTGATCGGTGCCTGGCAGCACATCGAGTACGTCCTCGGCCACAACCTGGACCGCCGGATGTACGACATGTTGGGCGTCATCCCGACCATCCCGGGCGCGGTCGGCGCCTTCCGCAAGGAGGCACTGCGACGGGTCGGCGGAATGAGCGACGACACCCTCGCCGAGGACACCGACATCACCATCGCGGTGCTCTGCGACGGCTGGCGGATCGTCTACGCCGAGCGTGCCCGCGCCTGGACCGAGGCTCCCGCCAACCTGCAGCAGCTCTGGTCCCAGCGGTACCGCTGGAGCTACGGCAGCATGCAGGCGATGTGGAAGCACCGCGGCGCCGTGACCTCCCGCGGCCCGGCCGGGCGCTTCGGCCGGCTCGGGTTGCCGCTCGTCGTGCTGTTCGGCGTGATCGCCCCGTTGCTGGCGCCACTGGTCGACTTGTTCCTGCTGTACGGCGTGCTGTTCGGGGACGCCCCGATCACCCTCACCAGCTGGGGCGGCTTCATCCTGCTCCAGGCCGCACTGTCCTGGTACGCCTTCCGGCTCGACCGCGAGAAGCCCTGGCACCTGATCAGCCTGCCGATCCAGCAACTGGTCTACCGACAGCTGATGTACATCGTCCTGCTGCAGTCCGCGATCACGGCGATGACCGGGGGCCGGCTGCGCTGGCAGAAGCTCCGGCGCACCGGCGAGGTCGCCGTACCGGTGGAGGCCCGACCGTGACCGCATCCGTCGAACTCGGTCGCACCCGGGACACCATCCGGCTGAGGATCCCGGCCGCGCTGCGAGCCGAGCCGGATCCGGAGACGGAGACGGAGACGGAGACGGAGCCTCAGGCTTCGGCGCCGTCCGAGCGCAAGGGCGGCCGGGACCGCTATTTCGACCTGCTGCGCGCGCTGGCGCTGGCCCGCGTGGTGCTCTACCACAACTTCGGCTGGTTCTGGCTGCCCCTCGTCTTCCCGTCGATGGGCGTGATGTTCGCCCTGGCCGGCTCGCTGATGGCCCGCTCACTCAGCCGTCCCGCCCTCGGCGTGATCCGCGGTCGACTGCGCCGACTGCTGCCGCCGATGTGGCTGTTCGGCGCCGTCATGATCGCCCTCCAGATCTACGCCGGCTGGAGCCCCCGGTCCGACGGCCACCCCACCTGGTGGTGGTCCAAGCTGGCCTTCTGGATCCTGCCGCTGAGCACCCCGCCGTACGCGGACGAGCTGTCCGGTTTCCAGCTCGTGGAACCCACCTGGGCCGCGCAGATCATCGTCCCGCTCTGGTACCTACGGGCCTACCTCTGGTACGTCCTGTTCTCACCGCTGTTGCTGCGGGCACTGCGGCGCTTCCCGGTGATGACGTTGTGCGCCCCCCTGGCGATGGTGATCGTCATGAACGCGTTCTTCCTCGACCAGGAGTTCGTCTACGGCCGGGTCTGGGAGACCGCCAACGACTTCGCCACCTTCGGCGCGTGCTGGATCCTCGGCATGGCCCACCAGGAAGGGCTGCTCAGGAAGATCCCGCAGTACGTGCTGCCGTCCGTCGCGCCGCTGATCATGGTGGCCGGCTTCTGGTACCTGCAGACCCGTCCGGTCGACCCGACCGTGGCGACCGACATCGAGTCCTGGCCGATCGCCCAGGCCCTGTGGTCCTTCGGTTTCGTCGCCATCCTCCTCCACGTCAGCCCGTCCTGGGATCGGTGGCCCAGGCCGCTGGAACGCTGGAACGGCCTGGTGAGCCTGCTCAACGCACGCGCCGTCAGCGTCTACCTGTGGCACCAGGTCGCCCTGGTGGTCGCCATCCCGCTGATCGACCCGCTCTGGAGCGTCCCCTTCGTCTACGCGAACTTCCAGTGGCTGCTGGCCAGCCAATGGTTCACGCTGCTGGTGGCGATCCCGCTGCTCGGGCTGCTCGGGCTGACCTTCGGCTGGGTCGAGGACGTGGCCGCCAAACGCTCGCCGCGGCTCCTGCCGTACGCGCGCCGCCCACGGGGCAGGCGCCGGGCCGCCGGCTGACGCGGGCCGGAAGTCCGGCTGGCTACGAGCCGGTCTCGGGTCCCAGGTGATGCGGGCGACGAGCGGCAGGTGGCCCCGCCTCTCTTCGTGGACCGCTCCACCACCTGGGGAGAGCAGGCCGGCAGCACACGGGAGAAGCCGCTCGGTCCGGCCGTCCGCCACCACGGTTGCCCTCACCGGCGATCGCGATTGGCTTGCCTACCGGCACGACACCGACTCCACCGAGACCTGCCGTACCGGTCGCCGCATCACCGCGTCCGGCCTCGACCGGACGGACAACCCGGCCACGACGGTAGTGGGCCTGGCGGTGACGACAGGGCCCTCCCCATGGTGCGGCCCTCGATCCTCCCCGGAAGAGGCCGCAATGGTGTCCGCAGCGGGGGGCGACCTATACCTCTCGTACGGCATTCAGGCAGCGGGTGCCTTGGGTGCGCAGCGCGTCGGCGAGTTCGGGTGGGGCGTGGGTGAGGGTGAAGTCGGCGTCTACCGTGGTGATCATCCATGCGAGGTCGCGGGGGGTGCCGGCGCCCAGGTGCAACAGACAGCTTTGGTCGTCGACGGGTTCTATGACGCCCATGCCGGGCCAGACGCGGTCGGCTACCGCTGCGGCGGGCTCGTGCAGGGTGATGGTGGCCTGGAAGGGCCACGTCCGCGACGACAGTTGGCGGGCCAGATAGGTGGCCACGTCGGCGTCGGGGAGTTCGCGAGGGGTGAACCGTGGGCCGGTCGGAGCGCGCGGGATGAGCCGATCCACGCGGAAGGTGCGCCAGTCAGTGCGGTCGGTGTCCCAGGCGACCAGGTACCAGTGGCGCCCGAAGCTGACCAGGCTGTGCGGCTCGACCGAGCGGATGCTCTGGCCGCGGCGGTGGCTGGTGTAGTCGAAGCGCAGCCGCTCGCGTCGGCGGCACGCCTCGGCGATGGCCATGAGGGTGTCCGCGGAGACCTTGGGGTCGGGGACGGTGCCGGCACGGACGGTGGCGGTGTGCAGTGTGTTCACCCGGTGCCGCAGCCGGGATGGCAGCACCTGCTCCAGCTTGGTGAGTGCGCGCAGGGAGGACTCCTCGATCCCGGTGACCGAGCCGCCCGCCGCCGTGCGCAGCCCGATCGTGACGGCGATGGCCTCATCGTCGTCGAGCAGCAGCGGGGGCAGCTTGGCCCCGGCGCCGAGCCGGTAGCCGGCGGTGCCCCGGGTGGCGTGCACCGGGTAGCCGAGCTCGCGCAGTCGCTCCACATCGCGGCGCAGGGTGCGTCGGCTGACCCCGAGGCGTTCGGCGAGCTCGGCGCCGGACCAGTCGGGGTGGGTCTGCAGCAGGGAGAGCAGCTTCAGCAGCCGCCCGGAGGTTTCGAGCATGCTGCCAGACTGCCCGAAGGTTAGGACCGGAAGTGACCTAAGCGGGTCCTAGCGTCGCAGCCATGGAGAACACGACACCCAGCATCCGCTCTTTCCGCATCGACATCCCGCAGTCCCAGCTCGACGATCTCCACGCCCGTCTGGCCGCCACCCGCTGGCCGGACGAGCTGCCCGGTGTCGGGTGGAGCCGCGGCGTTCCGTTGGCTTACCTCAAGGATCTCGCCGAACACTGGCGCACCGCCTACGACTGGCGGGTGCACGAGGCGGCGCTCAACGAGCACCCCCAGTACATGACCACCATCGATGGGCAGAACATTCACTTCCTGCACGTGCGCTCCCCCGAGCCCGATGCCACGCCGCTGGTGCTGCTGCACGGCTGGCCGGGCTCAGTGGTGGATTTCCTCGACGTCATCGGGCCCCTGTCCGATCCGCGCGGGCACGGCGGCGACCCGGCACAGGCCTTCCACCTGGTCGTCCCCTCGCTGCCGGGATTCGCGTTCTCCACCCCACTGGCCGGGCCGGGCATGGGCGCGTCCACGATGGCCGGGGCGCTCACCGAGCTGATGTCCCGCCTCGGCTACGCACGCTACGGCGTCCAGGGCTACGACACCGGCTCGTGGGTCGCCGCGGAGATGGGCAAGCACGCCCCGGACCACGTCATCGGCATCCACGTCAACGCGATGATCACGTTCCCGGTCGGTGCGGACGGCGAGATGGACGGCCTCACCGAAGTCGAACAACGACGCTGGCAGGCCATGCAGAACTTCAACGACGGCTACCTGCAGTGCAACTCCAAGCGCCCGCAGACGGTGGCCTACGCCCTCACCGACTCCCCTGTCGGCCAGCTGGCCTGGATCGTGGAGAAGTTCAAGGAGCTCACCGATCCGGAAGACGGGCTGCCCGAGGACAGCATCGACCGAGACCGCATCCTGACCGAGGTCTCGCTGTACTGGCTGACCGGTACCGCCGCTTCAGCCGCCCAGGTCTACTACGAGGAGATCTCCGCGAACGCCTGGAGCGAGGCCGCAGCCGACGACTGGAGCACCGACTCCGGCGTCTCCGGCGTCGACACCACGCAAGACACCGGCTGGGGCAACGGCCAGGACGACTGGGCAGCCGACCGGCGCGGGACGGTGCCCACCGCCGTACTGGTCTCCACCCAGGACGTGACCGTCCGCCGCTGGGCCGAACGCGACCACAACGTCGTGCGGTGGACCGAACTCGACCACGGTGGCCACTTCCTCGCAATGGAAGCCCCGGACCTGCTGGTCAGCGACGTCCGCGAGTTCTTCGGCGAAGCACGCTGAAAGGGAGATCCGAACCCTCGACTGGCGGCCTCTTCACTGAGCCTTCTGTCACTTGAAGCGACGGGGTTGACGGCATCCCTGTGGTGCGCCGGCCCGACGGAGCGCAGCAGTTCCAGGCAGAGGTTCGTGTCGTCGACGTCCGTCTGCGGGACGCCGTCGGCGAATCCCCGCCCGCCGTCGAGCCGCTGACGGTCGGCGATGTGGCGGGCGAGGCGTAGCCGCAGGTCCGGCATCCGGCCTTCGAAGGCGAGGCCGGTGATCGCGGTGGAGAACGTGTCTTCGTCGGGAATGTTGGGGATTCCGCCGTCAGCCCTCTGATGGGAAAGCGTGGCCTGGATCGTCTGTCGGATGAGGCGGGATCCCTGCTCGACGCTTCGCACTGCGTGAGTGGCGATCAGGTGGGTGAGGATCTGCCGCTCCCAGACGCCGGGCGGGCCAATGACTTGGCGCAGCCCGGTGAGGTCATGCCGGGCACCGGGGTGGGCGGGCACGTGGAACGCGTCGAGCAGGACGGCTACCCAGCGGGCCGTGGGCTCGGCCGGGGCACGGGGCGGGCACAGGGCTGGGAGGCCGCGCCGAAGATGACGGCGAGTGCCCTCGCGAAGTGGCGCCTGCGGTCGGTGACGAAGCCGCTGATTCCCGTCGCGCTGGCGCGTTCGACATCGGCGGGGTCGATCGTCTTCCGGTCCGGGAAGAGCCAGCTCAGGATGGCGGAGTCCAGCTGTCCGGCCTCGTCATGCCCGGGATCTTGCGCGCGCAGGAACGACGTGAGCCGACTCCGGACCTCGGGAAGGTGGTGCTCCAAGCGGAGCAGCCTGAGCAACAGCGCGGATTCGAGGATGCGGCCGGAGACGGGCACGCGTGCGCAGCCGTCGTCCCCGACGGTGGACACCACCCTTTGCGCCAACGGGCGGTGGACGAGAGGGAAGAGCATCGTGTCGGTCGGAAGGGCGGTCGGCCTCCGCTGAGGCGTCGTGATCCTCACAGTGGTCCCCTCACGTCGGCAGTGCCTCGGACAACGCGGCGAGCACGGTATGTCGGTCGATCGTTTTCCCTGCCCTCTGCCGTACGGCCAGGGTCACGGGATCCAGCTGTGCGCGCCGGTCTGGCGCGGCTGGCCGGCCGCACCGTGGGCCTCGACGGTGTGGTCGCCCAGCAAGGCAACTACCGCACATCCGGCTTCCGAAAGCTTGGAACACGTCCGCTATGGAGGCGCCCCCTCAGCGGACACCGCGTTGCCGAGCGATGTCCGCTGAGGGGGTGCCCGGAGCCCACCCTTCGACCGATGTGGCGGAGGCCTTGGTGAACGCATGGCGCGGCGGGCTCGGCACCGCGCTGTGAGACCCGGTATGAGCCCTCCACCACGTCGACCGCCGCCGGGGCGTCCGCCGTGTACCTCCGTATGCTGCGGCACACGACTTCGCCTGATCATCACCTGCCGAACTCCGCCGGACGCGCCGATGACAGGAGGCCGGCCATCGGTCCGTTCGGCGTCAGGGGAGTCAGCGGGTGAACAGCTGTCCGACCAGCTCTTCGCGGTGGAGGGCGGCTTCGACGGTGTCGTCCGCGAAGCAGAGCATGACGCCCTTGCGGCCCGGGTGGTACGCGGCCAGGATGATCGCACCGCGGCGGGTGCCCGGGTCGTAGGCGTGGCCGGACTCGCGGAGCCGGGTGAGGGCGTCGGTGAACGAGGGCACCTCCCAGTGCTTGGGCCACACCCGCTCCAGCAGGATGCGGTCGGTGCCGAAGCCCGGTCCGACGACCCGCTTGCCGACGATCTCGTAGATGTGGGTGGAGCCGGTGGCGCGGCCGTTGTACTCGGTGAAGAGGACGTCCCCCTCCGGTGTGACGACGGCGTCCGCACTGAGGATCCCGCGGTAGCCGACCGCCCGCAGCCCCTCCGAGATGCGGTGCCCGCCGTCCAGCAGCACGTCGAGCTGCCGGGCGGTCAGGTCCGGGGCGGGCATCACCTGGGCGTTGGGGAGGGGGCGGTACTGCATCTCGCCGTGGCCGCCGAGCCGGATGCCCGCGTCGGAGATCCAGAACTCGGCGAAGTAGGCGCGGCTGCCGGGGTGGTAGCGCTCCACGACGACCCGGTCGCGGCCGCCGACCGTCAGCCAGTCCCAGCGCTCGGCGAGGTACGCGGAGACCGCCTGTCGGTCGGGGAGCACGCGCACGTCGCGTGCTCCGCGCAGGTCCACGTCCCCGGTGCGGCCGAGGATCTCGTTGCCGTCGCTGCCCGATCCGAAGTCCTGCTTGAGGATGACCGGGCTGCCGCCGTCCAGCAGGCGGACGATGTGCTCCTCCGCGCGCCGTGGATCGGCGCAGACCGCGCCGTCCGGCAGGGGGGCGCCCACGCCGGCGGCCAGGGCCCGGAAGACGGCCTTGCTGCTGCCGAGCAGTCCGCCGCTCTGGGTGAGGAACGCGTGCCCTTCGAGGGCTCCGGGGCAGCCCAGAGCGTCGGCGGCGGCGGCGACGGCTGCGTCGGGCCAGAGGGCGAAGACCTCGCCGACGGGCCGGCCGGCGGTCTTCTCGCGCAGCTCGGTGATGAGGGCGGGGTCGGTGAGCCGGTCCGCGGTGAGCGCGCCGGTGCCGGTGCGGCCGGGGGGTGGGACGACCACCTGCAGGGAGTCGCGCCGGGTGCCCGTCAGGGAGGTGACGTAGGAGAGGAACTCCTCCTCGGGCGGGACGGGCAGGACGAGGACGTCGTCGTCGCGGGCGAACCACAGCAGGCGCTGCACGGCCCAGCCGTTTCCGACCGGCTCCTCCAACTCCTCGCTCCAGTCGTTTCCGATGAGCAGTCGCAGCATCCGGCAATACTCCTGTGGTCGCAGTGCAATTCCCGGTGGCCCGGAGGCCTCCTCGCCCGGCTGGACCGGCCAATTGTGAAAAGTGGCCGAAGGGGGCGTCAATAGCGCCTCGCCCGCCTCGGAAGCCCACGGGAATCAGCCAGGGAACCCGGCTGCGGTGTTCTTGTGGCCGGATCGCCACCTTGTTCGCCGCTGGGGCGGTTCCTACGATCGATGACCGTTCACCGACGGAATCTCATGTCCGGATATGAGGAAGGAGGTGAACCATGGAGCGTGAAATCGTCTGGACCGAGATCGAGGAAGCCGACGTCGCCGAGATCGTCTCGGACAGCAACGTGAAGGACATCGGCGTCGTTTCGGCCAGCAACGTCAAGGACTGAGCCAGCGGACCGACCAACGCGTGACCCGGGTCCTTCCCCGCCCGCCGGGGAGGGGTCCGGCCTGCCGGAGCGGACGTACGGAGGAATCGTGTCAGGCGGCGGTGAGTTGAAACTGATCGACCAGCCCCTGTTCCCACCGGACTGCGTCCCGGCGAGGCCGTTGCGCATCGGGCTGGTGAACATGCCGTGGGCGCGCACCGACACCCCTTCCATCCAGTGCGGGCTGCTCCAGGCCGCACTCCGTTCCTTCGGCCACGACGCGCGGAGCGTCTACCCGAACCTGGAGCTTTCCGCCGAGCTGGGCACGGATCTTTACGAGGTCATCACCGAAGCCCCTTCCGAACGGGTCCACCTGTTCGGCGAATGGCTCTTCGGGACGGCGGCCTTCGGGGTGACCGAGGACGTGGAGGATTACCGTCTGCGTTTTCCCGAGGTGGCCGAAATGTGTGCCGAGGCCGGCGCGGACTGGGACGCCGTGGCCGATTTGCGGTGCCGCCGCCTGCCCGCCTGGATCGATGAACTCGCCGCCCGCAGTATCTGGTCGGAACTCGACGTCGTCGGATTCACGTCGACGTTCATCCAGAACGTCGCCGCCCTGGCGCTGGCGCGCCGCTTGAAGGAAGCCCGTCCCGATCTGATCGTCGTATTCGGCGGCGCGAACTACGACGGGGACATGGGGCCGGAGTACCTCAGGAATTTCGACTTCATCGACTACGTCGTCGTGGGAGAGGGCGACGTGACGCTCCCCCGGCTGGCGGCGGCCGTGGCGCGCGGCGGCGATCCGACCGGGATCCCGGGCGTCTGCGGCCGCACCCCCGACGGCCGGGTGACCACCCCCTCCCCCGGCACCCGCACCCGGCACATGGACCAGCTGCCGGTACCGGACTACGACGACTACTTCACCGCCGTGGAGGCCCTCGGCCGGGACCGGGTGATCGGTCGGAACACCCAGCGGCTGCTGGTGGAGTTCTCCCGGGGCTGCTGGTGGGGCGCGAAGCACCACTGCACCTTCTGCGGGCTCAACGCGCTCGGCATGCAGTACCGGGCCAAGTCCCCCGCGCGGGCGCTGTCCGAGCTGGAGGAGCTGATGCGCCGGCACCGGGTCCTGGCGGTCGACGCCGTCGACAACATCCTCGACATGGCCTACCTCGACACCTTCTGCGCCGGCCTGCGCGGGTCCGTATGGGACACCGCCCTGTTCTTCGAGGTGAAGGCCAACTTGACCCGGGACCAGGTGCGCCTGCTGGCCGAGGCCGGGGTGTGGAAGATCCAGCCGGGCCTGGAGAGCCTCAGCACCCACGTCCTCGGGCTCATGCGCAAGGGCTCCTCGCGGCTCCTCAACATCCGTCTGCTCAAGTGGGCCCACTACTACGGCGTCCGCGTCGACTGGAACCTCCTCGCCGGCTTCCCCGGCGAGACCGACGAGGACTACACCGGCCAGGCCGCCCTCGTGCCCCTGCTGACCCATCTGGAGCCGCCGGCCGGCGTGGGGCGCATCTGGCTGGAGCGGTTCAGCCCGTACTTCACCGACCCCTCCTTCGGGATGGGCGACATCACCCCGAAGAGCGCCTACCGGTTGGCGTTCCCGGTCCCTGGGCTGGACCACAGCCGGATCGCGTACTTCTTCGACTACCGGGCACCGGACGTCGCCTCCCCGGACTCCGTCGCCGAGCTCGCCAAGGCCGTGGAGGGATGGGGACGCGCATGGGCCTCGGCGGACCGGCCCACCCTCACCTACCGGCGCGGGCCGGACTGGCTCACGCTGTTCGACACCCGGGGCGGCCTGCGCCGCAAGACCACCCTCGCCGGGTGGCGGGCGCAGGCGTACGAGCTGTGCGGTGACGCCCCGCGCAGCGCCGCCCGCATCCACCGGGAGCTGGCCGGGCCGGGCGGGGGCGGCGGGCCGGTGGAGCGGGCGGAGGTCGAGGAGTTCCTCGGGTCCTGCGTCGCGCACGGAATCTGCCTGGCGGAGGACGGCAAGTACCTCTCCCTGGCGCTGCCGATCCGGTCCGGGCTGCCCGGGCTGCCCGGGCGTCAGGCGGAGCGTGCGGGCGGTGACCGGTGAGCGGCCTCGGATGCCGGCGTCGGCGCACCCGTACGGGCCCTCGCAGCAGCCCTTCCGCCCCCGGTGCGGCCCCGCTGACCAGGAGCGCTCCTCCGGTACGGCGCCACCCCGCCTTCCGTGCGCCCGGACGGGGGAGCCCCTCGGCGGGCGGGACCGGAAAGTGGCCACCGGGGCGATGGCCCCTCGCCCTCGATCGCCCCGGCGCCCACGGCGGTGGGGCGCGACGACCCGGTCCGGGCCGGTCGGAGCCGGTGGATCGGTGGGGCACACCAAACGATCGAGGGAGCTCACGATGACGCTGAACAGCTTCGACGAATGGTCCCCCCTCAAGGAGGTCGTCGTCGGCTCGGCGGCCAACTACACGTCACACGAACGGGAGCTGTCCTTCGACCTCTTCTTCCACGACAACATCGCCGGCGACAACTCCTCGCGGACCGAGTGGTACTACCCGCGGCTCACCGTCGGCGGGGCCGGGCAAGCGGACGCCGGCCGTGACGGGGCACGCCGCGGCCGCGTGCCCATCAAGCAGCGCTACGTGGACGAGCTCGTCGAGGACCTCCAGGGCATGGAAGCGGCCCTGACCGGCCTCGGCGTCACGGTGCACCGGCCGATGGACCTCGATGCCGGCACCAGCGAGGTGCGCACCCCCGCCTGGTCCGCTTCCGTCGTCCCCCCGCTGAACATCCGCGACAACACGCTGATCCTCGGCGACGAGATCATCGAGACCCCGCCCATGATCCGCTCCCGCTACTTCGAGACCCAGTTCCTCACACCGGTGTTCCAGCGGTACTTCGCGCAGGGCGCCCGCTGGACGGTGATGCCCCGCCCCCTGATGACGGACGCGTCGTTCGACCTCGACTACGCCCGCGAGAGCACGATCGGCGGCCCGACCGAGCCCATCGGCACTCCGAGCCCCTCACCCTACGACGTGGGCATCGAGATGATGTTCGACGGCGCGCAGGTCCTGCGGCTCGGCCGCGACCTCGTGGTCAACATCTCCACCGCGCACCACGCCCTCGCCTGCGACTGGCTGGAGCGCCACGTCGGCGACCGGTTCCGGATCCACCGCGTGCACCGGCTCAGCGACAGCCACATCGACAGCATGGTCCTGGCCCTGCGGCCCGGCACCTTGCTCGTACGCTCCGAGGCCGTCGCCGACCAGCTCCCCGCGGCGCTGCGGAGTTGGGACCGGATCGTCGCGCCCGCCCCGGAGAGCGACAACTTCCCGCGCTACGAGGACGAGGACCTGGTGCTGACCAGCCCGTTCATCGACCTCAACGTGCTGTCCGTCAGCCCCGACACCGTGCTGGTCAACGAGGCCTGCCCGGAGCTGGCGCGGACCCTGGAGAAGCACCGCTTCACGGCCGTCCCGGTCCGGCACCGGCACCGGCGGCTGTTCGGAGGTGGTTTCCACTGCTTCACGCTGGACACCGTGCGCGAAGGCGGGCCGGAGGACTACCTCGGATGACCCTGCCGGACACCGGGGCCGCCGCCCGGCTCGCCGGGGTCGGCACCGCCGTCCCCGACACCAGCTACAGCCAGCGCGAGCTGCTCGACATGCTGGCCGTCACCGATCCCCGTGTCCGCTCGCTCTTCCTGCGCAGTGCCATCGAGCGGCGGGGCCTGACCCTGCCCGCCCCCGCCCCCGACGGGTCGCCGGTGGTGGAGTCTCAGGGCGAACTCCTGCGCAAGCACGCCGAGCAGGGCCTGCTGCTGGGCCGGCGGGCGATAGAGAACTGCCTCGCCGACACCGGGGCCCGGCTGTCGGACGTGCGCCACCTCTGCTGCGTCACGTCCACCGGCTTCCTGACCCCCGGATTCTCCGCCCTGCTCATCAAGGAGATGGGCATCGACGTCTGCTGCTCGCGGCTGGACGTCGTCGGCATGGGCTGCAACGCCGGTCTCAACGCCCTGGGCGCGGTCACCGGCTGGGCCCGCGCGCACCCCGGCGAACTGGCCCTGCTGGTGTGCGTGGAAGTGTGCTCCGCGGCGTACGTCTTCGACGGCACCATGCGCTCCTCCGTCGTCAACAGCCTCTTCGGGGACGGCGCGGCAGCGGTCGCCGTCACCGCGCCCGGCGACGGCGCGCAGGACGCCGGCGGGGCACCGTCCCCGGCCCTGCTGCGCTTCTCCAGCCGCATCATCCCCGACGCCGTCGACGCCATGCGCTACGACTGGGACGAGGGGCACGGCAAGTTCAGCTTCTGGCTGGACCCGCAGATCCCCTACGTCGTCGGCGCCCACGCGCAGGGGGCACTGGAGCGGCTGCTGCACGGCACCGGGCTGCTGGCCTCCGACATCGACCACTGGGTGGTGCACTCCGGGGGCAAGAAGGTCGTGGACTCCGTCCGGGTCAACCTCGGGCTGACCCGGCACGACGTACGGCACACCACCGGCGTGCTGCGCGACCACGGCAACCTGTCGAGCGGCTCCTTCCTCTTCTCCTACCAGCGGCTGGCGGCCGAAGGCTCGGTACGCCCCGGCGACCTGGGCGTGCTGATGACGATGGGGCCCGGCTCGACGATCGAGATGGCGCTGGCCCGGTGGTGACCCGCACCCCGGGCCGCACTGCGTGAGCCTGCGCGACGACGAAGGGAACTGCGATGCGGACGCACGACAAGGTGCCGCCGCCCGCCGAGGGCGAACCGGCGGACGGCACGGCGAAGACCACGCACGACGGCACCTCGGACGGGCTGTGCGTCACCCTGCACCTGGACGCCGGGCAGCCGCTGCCCGAGCTGACCGCCTCCGTCACCGGCGCCTGCGACCGGGCCGAGGAACGGGCCGACCGCTCGGTGGTCCTCCTGCGGCTGCCGGACGCCCCCGCCGGGGGCGCCCGCTCCTGGCCGGGGCCGGTGGACATCCAGCAGATCAACCGCTGGGAGCGGGCCGTACGGAGGCTGGAGCGGCTGCCCGCGATGAGCATCGCCATCGCCTCCGGGGCCTGCGGCGGCCCCGCCCTCGACCTGCTGCTGGTGAGCGACTACCGGATCGGTGCCCCGGACCTGCGGCTCCTCGCGCCGGTCAACGACGGCCACTTCTGGCCCGGTATGGCCGTCTACCGGATCTCCCGGCAGCTCGGGGCGGCCCGTGCCCGGCAGATCGTGCTGTGGGGCGACGACATCGACGCCGGTCGGGCCCGCGACCTGGGCCTGATCGACCAGCTCGCGCACGACACCGAGGAGGCCGCGCACACGGCGACCGTGCTGATGGGCCGGATCTCCGACCGCGAGCTCGCCATCCGCCGGCAGCTCCTGCTGGAGGCGCAGAGCCTGGAGTTCGACGAGGCGCTCGGCCCGCACCTGGCCGCCTGCGACCGCGAACTGCGCCGCCTGGCCGCCGCTGAGCCGGCCCCCACGACGGGAGAGCCGCGTGAGTGATCGGGCGGCACACCAGGAGAAGGACCTCCCGGCCGGCGCCGCCGCCTTCGCCAGTGATCTCGCCACCGACGCCGGGCTCCTCGCCGGGCACGCCGCCGACACCGAGCGAATGCTCGCCCTCCTGCCGCCCCGCCCCGACCGCACCGACGCCGAGGCGGAGCGGGCGGCGCGCCTGCACGAGGACTGCCGGGCGGCCCGGCACGCCTTCCTCGCACGCCACGCCGAGGCGGTCTACGACGGGCTCACCTCCGGGCGCACGCGGCGGCCCCGGCTCGCCGACCTGGCCGCCGAGGCCGCCGTACGCTTCCCCGGACTCGTGCCGGACGCCGCCCAGCTCGCCGAGGAACGCGGACGCCTCCAGGCCCACAAGGAAGGCCGCGAGATCGACCAGGGCATCTTCTTCGGCGGCCTGCTGCGCTCCCCGGCCGCGGGCACGCACTTGATCGAGAGCATGCTGCGCCCCGCCCCGGGATCGGCCGCCCGCCTCGCGGAGTTCCGCCGCGCGGACCGGTTGGAACTTCCCGCCGTGCTGCTCGAACGCCGCGGCGAGGCCGCCCACGTGACCTTCCGCAACGGCCACTGCCTCAACGCCGAGGACAACCGGCTCATCGCCGACCTCGAAACCGCCGTCGACGTGGCCCTCCTCGACGACCGCGTACGCGTCGGCGTCCTGCGCGGCGGCCCCGTCACCCACCCCCGCCACGCCGGGAAGCGGATCTTCAGCGCGGGCATCAACCTGAAGGAGCTGCGCTCGGGCGCGATCTCCTTCGTGGGGTTCCTCCTCGGCCGGGAGCTCGGCTACGTCAACAAGATGGCCCGGGGCCTGTTCCTCGACGAACCCGCCACCTGCGGCACCGCCACCGCGGGCAAGCCCTGGGTGGGCGTCGTCGACTCGTTCGCCATCGGCGGCGGCATGCAGCTCCTGCTCGTCCTGGACCGCGTGATCGCCGAGGAGGGCGCCTTCTTGAGCCTGCCGGCCGCCGACGAGGGCATCGTCCCGGGCCTGGGCAACCTGCGGCTCACCCGGCTCACCGGAGCCCGGACGGCCCGGCAGATCATCCTCTCCGGCCGCCGCATCCACACCGGCGACCCGGCGGCGGCCCTGCTGGTCGACGAGGTACTGCCCGCCGCCGCACTCGACGGGGCCGCCGAGCGCGCCGTGCGCGACCTGGCCGGTCCGGCCGTGGTCGCCAACCGGGCCATGCTGACGCTGGCCGAGGAGCCACTGGACCTGCTGCGCACCTACCTGGCGGAGTTCGCGGTCGTCCAGGCCCGCCGCATCTACAGTCCCGACGTCCTGGCCAAGACCGAGCGCCACTGGGCGCGTTCCGAACGGGTCCCCTCATGACCTCCCTCGCCCGCGAGATGCTCCACGCCTCGCTCCAGGACCCGGTGCTGGAGTCGATCGGCTTCCTCAACGAAATCATGGGCCGGTACCCGGACGCCCTCTCCTTCGCACCCGGAGCCCCGCACCCCGCCCCCTACGACGGGCTGGACACCGCCCGCTACCTGGACCGCTTCACCGCCCACGCGGCCGCGGCGGGCCACGGCCCGGACCGGGCGGCCCGGCTGCTCTACGAGTACGGGCCCGCCCGGGGCCTGATCAACGGGATCGTGGCCGACGCCCTCCGCCGCGACCAGGGCATCGACGCCGACCCCGACGCGCTGGTGATCACCGTCGGCGCGCAGGAGGCGATGTTCCTGGCGCTGCGCGCCCTGATCGCCTCCCCGGACGACCTTCTGGCCGTCTCCGACCCCTGCTTCGTGGGCGTCACCAGCGCCGCCAGTCTGCTGGCCGTCGGGGTGGTCCCCGTCCCCGAGGACGCCGACGGCCTCGACGTCGACGCACTGGCCGAGGCGTGCCGGGCGGCCCGCCGCTCCGGCCGCCGCATCCGGGCGTGCTACGTCGCCCCCGACTACGCCAACCCCGGCGGCACCCGCATGGCGGCCGGGCGGCGCCCGCGGCTGCTGGAGCTGGCCGAGCAGGAGGACTTCCTCGTCCTGGAGGACAACGCGTACGGGTTCACGGCTCCCCCGGGCACCGAGCTGCCCGCCCTGAAGGCCCTGGACACCGGGCGGCGGGTCGTGCACATCGGGACGTTCGCCAAGGTGTGCTTCCCCGGGGCTCGCGTCGGCTACGTCGTCGCCGACCAGTCCGTCCGTACCGCCGACGGGTCCGCGGTCGCGCTCGCGGCCGAGCTGGCGCGGCTGAAGACCGCCGTCACGGTCAACACCTCACCGGTGTGCCAGGCGCTGATCGCCGGCATGTTGCTGGAGCACGGCGGCTCGCTCGCCGAACTGAGCCGGACCAGGTCCGTGCTCTACCGGCGCAACCTCGCCCACCTGCTGCGGGCACTGGACCGCGAGAGCGCCGCCGGCCTGCCGGACGGGGTGGAGTGGAACCGGCCCGGCGGCGGGTTCTTCGTGCGGATGCGGCTGCCCGTGCCGGCGGACACCGAGCTGCTGGAGGCCTCCGCGGCCGGGTACGGCGTGCTGTGGACGCCGATGGCCCCCTTCCACCCCGGCGGCGGAGGCACCCGCACGCTGCGGCTGTCGTGCAGCTACCTGGACCCGGACGGGATCGACGAGGGCGTGCGGCGGCTCGGGGCCTTCCTCAGGGAGCGTGCCCGCCCGCGGGCCGGGGCGGGGGCCGGGACCGGGGCCGGGGCCGGGGCCAGGGCCGGGGCCGGGGCGGGAGGCGGGTCATGAGCGGCCGGAACGTTCCCGCCCACCCCACCGCCCGCGACCGGGCCTGCCCGTTCGACCCGCCACCGGAACTCGCGGCGATGCGCGCGCACGGCCCGGTCAGCCGCCTGCGCTACCCCGACGGCCACATCGGATGGCTCGTCACCGGGTACGAGACGGCCCGCCGGGTACTCGCCGATCCCCGCTTCAGCGCGCGCTCGGAGCTCAAGCGGGTGCCGGTCGCCCGGCCGGGGACGGACCCGTTCTACGGCAGCCCCGCCCTGCCGGGCTGGCTGGTCGACATGGACGCGCCCCACCACACGCGGCTGCGCAGGCACCTCATGGGCTGGTTCACCGCCCGCCGTACGCGGGCCCTGGCGCCCCGGATCGAGCAGATCGTCGGCGAACACCTGGAGGCGATGGCTGCTCTCGGCGGCCGGGCCGACCTCGTCGAGCGGTTCGCGCTGCCCGTCCCCTCACTGGTGATCTGCGAGCTGCTGGGTGTTCCCTACGCCGAGCGCGCCGGGTTCCAGCGCAGCAGCGCCACCCTCTTCAGGATCGACGCGTCCGCCGCCGAGGCTGCGGCGGCGATGGCCGAACTGGACGCCTTCCTCACCGAGCTGGCCCGGCACCGGCGCCGGGCTCCGGGCGACGACCTGCTGAGCGCGCTCGTCGCCGGGGGCGACCTGTCCACCGCCGAGGTCGCCGGCGTGGGTGCCCTCCTGCTGTCGGCGGGGCACGAGACGACGGCCGGCTCCCTGGGGCTCGGCACCTTCGCGCTGCTGTCCCACCCCGGCCAGCCGGCCCGGCTGGCGGCCGACCCGTCCCTGGCCGGGAACGCCGTGGAGGAGCTGCTGAGGTACCTGACCATCTTCCACTTCGGGGTGCCCCGCTCCCCGCTGGAGGACGTCATGCTGGAGGGGCACGCCCTGCGCGCCGGGGAGTCCGTGACGGTCTCGCTGTCCGCCGCGAACCGCGACCCGGCCCGCTTCGCGGACCCCGACCGCCTCGACCTCACCCGCCCCGCCTCCGGCCACCTCGCCTTCGGCCACGGTGCGCACCAGTGCATCGGCCAGCACCTGGCCCGCACGGAGATGCGGATCGCGTTCCCCGCGCTGTTCGCCCGCTTCCCCGGCCTGGAGCTGGCCGTGTCACCGTCGGAGGTGCCGCTGGGAGAGGACATGGGCTTCTACGGGGTCCATCGGCTGCCCGTGGCCTGGTGAGGGGCCCCACCGACGGGCAGCCCCTCACCCCCGTGTCACCCGTGTCACCCGTGTCACCCGTGTCACCCGTGCCAGGACTTCCACAGCTGGGCGTACGCCCCGCCGCGGCCCACCAGTTCGTCGTGGGTGCCGCTCTCGGTGATCCGGCCGTCCTCCAGCACCACCACCCGGTCGGCGTCGTGGGCGGTGTGCAGCCGGTGGGCGATGGAGACGACCGTGCCGCTCAGCAGCCCGGACAGGGCCCGTTCCACCGTGCGCGCGGTGTGCGGGTCGAGCAGTGCGGTCGCCTCGTCGAAGACGACGACCGGCGGGTCGAGCAGCAGCAGCCGGGCCAGCGCCAGCTGCTGGGCCCGGGCCGGGGGCAGCTCGGCCGCACCTGAGCCGACCTCGTGGTCCAGGCCCAGCGCCGACGCCCACTCCCAGGCGGCCACGGCCCGCAGGGCGCGCTCCAGGTCCGCGGGTTCCGCGTCGGGGCGGGCGATGAGCAGGTTGTCGGCCAGGGTGCCGCGGAACACGTGGTACTCCTGCGTGACGAGGATGACGCCCTGGCGCAGCGCGTCCGGCGGCAGTTCCGTCAGGGGCACCCCGCCCAGGGAGACGCTGCCCCGGCCGGGGGTGTCGATCCCGGCGAGGAGGCGGCCGAGGGTGGACTTGCCGGCCCCCGATGGGCCCACGACCGCCAGCCGCTCACCGGGGCGTACGTGCAGGTCGACGCCGCGCAGGCTCTCCTGCCGCTCGCGGTAGGCGAAGTGCACCCCGGTCACGTCGATCGCGCCGTCCCGGGGGGCGGGCCGCGGCGTCGCGTCCGGGCCGGTCCTGCCGGGGGCGTCGGCGGCGGCGTCGCGGACGCCGAGGATGCGGGCCATGGAGGCTCCGCCGACCTGGAGTTCGTCCATCCAGTACAGCAGCGTGTCCACGGGCCCGATCACCTGCTGGACGTACAGGGTGGCGGCGGTGACGGCGGCCAGGCCGACCAGCCCCTCGATGTACATCAGTCCGCCGATGACCAGGGTGGCGGCCACCGGCAGGATGTAGCCGGTGTCGGCGATCGGCAGGTAGGTGCTGCGCAGGTTCAGGGTGTGCAGTTCGGCTGCGTAGGAGGCGGCGATGTCCGCGTCGGTGCGGCGGCGCCGCCGCCCCTGGAGTCGGAGCGCCTCCACCGTGCGGGCGCCCGCCACGGTCTCGCCGAGGTGGTCGGTGAGGCGGGCGTACGCGGAGTTGGAGCGCAGGTAGCCGGCGCGGGCCCGCCTGAGGTACCAGCGGGTCGACAGCCACAGCACCGGTACGGCCACCAGGCAGGGCAGCACCAGCAGCGGGTCGGTCAGGCAGACGGCCCCGATGGTCAAGGCGATGGTGGTGCCCGCCACCAGGGTGTCGGGGACGGCCCGTTGCACGGTGAAGGCGAGGACGTCGACGTCCCGGGTGGTCCGGGTGACCAGCTCGCCCGTCCCGGCCCGCTCCACCGCGGGGGTCGGCAGGGACAGCACCCGGTCGACGAACTCCTCGCGCAGCTCGGCCAGTACGGTCTCGCCGAGCCGTAGGGAGGCCAGCCGCGCGAAACGGGTGAGGACCGCCTGGAGGACCACCGCGGCGCAGATGGCGAGGGCCACCGGGGTGACCGCGAGCGTGCCGTGCGCTGCGTCCTCGACGATCCGGCCGAGCAGCTGGGGCGCGGCCAGCGCGGCGAGGCAGGCCAGCGCGTGCAGGGCCAGTGAGCCGGCCAGCGGGCCGCGGTGCCTGAGCATGGTCCGCCGGGCGTGGGCACGGACCTCCCGGGGGGAGGCGACGGGCAGCCGTTCGGCGGGCGGGGCGGCGGGGTCGGCGTCGGGGTCCGGGGCGGTGTCGGTGGTGGCGGGGGCGGTCATGCCAGGACCTCCCGGGTGACGACGGCGCGGTAGTCGGGGTCCGCGAGGAGGGTCTGGTGGCGCCCTCCGGCGACGGCCTTGCCGTCCTTGACGAACACCACGGCGTCGGCGCGGTCGAGGACGATGGGGCTGGTGGTGAAGACGACGGTGGTCCGGCCCACGCGGTACGGGCCGAGGTTCCGGGCCACCCGGCCCTCGGTGTGGGCGTCGAGGGCGTTCGTCGGGTCGACGAGGACGAGCAGCTGCGGGTCGGCGAGCAGGGCACGGGCCAGGCGCAGCCGCTGCTGCTGCCCGCCGGAGAACTCGCGTCCGCCGGTGATCTCGTGTGCCAGCCCGTCGGGCAGGGCGTCGACGACGTCCCGGGCGGAGGCAGCGTCCAGGGCCCGCAGGACGGCGTCGTCGGGGCGGTCGTCTCGGGGATCGAGCTCCGTGCCGAGCCGCCCGGCGAAGAGGGCGGCGTCGTTGTCGGCCAGGAGCACGTGGTGGCGCACGTCGTCGGTGCGGTGGGCGGACAGGGGGGTGTCGCCGCGCCGGACGGCCGAGTCGGTGTATCCGCAGAGCCGTTCTGCCAGGGCCCGCGCGTCCCCGTCCGTGCCGCACACCACGGCGAGCAGCCGGCCGGGCGCAACGGTCAGTCCGGAGTCGGGGTCGTGCAGCGGGAGGTCCGGTCCGTCGTCCTGTAGCGGCAGGGTGCCGGAGGGCACTGCCCGCTCCAGGCGCAGGAAGTCCAGGACCCGCCCGGCCGCGACGTTGGCGCGGGTCAGCTGGTCGAGCATGGTCGTGACCTGGCCGAGCTGGTCGGTGAGGAAGACGGCGTAGCCGTAGAAGGCGACCAGCAGGCCCGGTTCGAGGCGGCCGGTGCTGACCTGGTGCGCTCCGAGCCAGACGATGGCGACCAGCAGCGCCCCGGGCAGCAGGACGCGCAGGAAGGCGATGTCGGCGACGGTGGCCGCCACCCGCGTGCCCTCCGCGCGCACGGCCTGGGAGCCCTCGCGGTAGCGGCGGCCGTAGGCCCTCTCGCCGCCGAAGCCGCGCAGGACGCGCAGCCCGTCGATGATGTCGACCGACAGGTCGGTGAGGGCGCCCTGCTCCTCGCGCAGCCGCTGCTGGCGGCCGTGCAGCACGCGCAGCAGCCGGGCGACGGCGGCGGCGATCAGCGGAACGCCGAGCAGCACCAGCAGTCCCAGCTGCCATGACGTGACCAGCATGAACACGGCGGCGAAGAGGATCGAGACGACTGCACCGCTGCCGCGTGCCGTGCCCTCCAGGGCGGTGCCGAGGTGGCCGACGTCCATGGCGCTGACGCTGACGACCGAGCCGGTGGAGGCCCGCCGGGGCAAGTCCGCACCGAGCTCGGCGGCCTGGCGGACGACCAGCTGGGTGGTCCCGTACACGGCCCCGAACCGGTTGGTGGTCGACGCCCGGTCGCGCAACATGCCGACGACCGCCTGGAAGACGCCGAGGGCGAGCACCGCCCCGCCCCACAGCAGCAGCGCACCCCGGTCGCGCTGGAGCAGTCCCCGGTCGATTCCGAGGGCGACGGCCGCCGGCACCAGCGCCTGGGCCAGGGTGCACAGGACGCCGAACACCGTGGCCAGGGCGAGGCTGCCGCGGTGGCGGGTGGCCAGCCAGACCAGGTAGCGGACGGGGGAGGCGGTGGCGGGGGCCCCGGGATCGGCGGCGGGGAACCTGCCCCGGCTCACGGCTTGGTACCGATGGTCAGGCCGTGCTCGTAGGGGTAGCCGGTGAGCGTGCGTACGTCGCCGAAGCCCGCCCGGCCCATCCAGTGCTCGTAGTCGCGGGCCGGGTAGGCCATGCCCTGGCCGCTGGCGAGCACGTTGAGGTAGAGGGAGAGGCGTGCGGAGTACCAGCCGCGGGTCTCGTCGTCGGAGACGTTGTAGCCGTAGACGAAGACGCTTCCGCCGGGAGGGAGGACGGAGTGCGCCTTCGCCAGCAGCTCCGTGATCTGCTCGGCGGAGAAGATCTCCAGCACGTGGCTGAAGAGGACGGCGTCCGCACCGGCCGGGAAGGGGTCGGTGAAGAGGTCGCCGGGGTGCAGCCGGATGCGGTCGGCGGCCTCGGCATCGGAGCCGGCGTCGGAGCGGGCGTCGGTGGCCAGCCGCGCGACCGACGGGATGTCGAAGACGGTCGAGCGCATGCCGGGGTGGCGGGCGAGCAGCCGGGCGCTGGTGGTGCCGTCGCCGCCGCCGACGTCGAGCAGGTGCCGTACGGTCGCGAACTCCTCGGTCTCGACCAGCGCGTCGAGGCTCTTGAGGGTGAAGGCGCTCATGCTGCGGTGGAAGACCGCCTCGCGCTCCGGGTCGTGGGCCAGGCGGCGGTAGAGCGTAGGCTCCTCGCCGGGGTGCGCGTCGAGCGCGGTGTTCGTGCCGGCTGCGAGGGCCTCGGTCATGCGGGCGAAGGCGGGGTAGTAGATCTCCCTCCACCCGGTGAGGATGTGGCGCCAGCTGTCGGGGCCGTCGGGTGCGAGGAGTTCCGCGGCCGCCCGCGCGTTGTGGTAGGTACCGTCGTCGTGCCGCTCCAGCAGGCCGGTGGTGCACACGGCGTGGAGGAGGACCCGGAGGGAGTGGGCCGGCACGCCGGTGGCCGCGCGCAGCTCCTCGAAGGAGGCGCCGGGGTGGGCGGAGAGATGGCCGAAGACGTCCCATTCGAGTGCGGTGACGACGGCGTTGAAGAGGGCCGGGGCGTTCACCAGGAAGTGGAATCGCTCGGCGACGGTATCGACGGCGGGGACGGCCGGGGCGCTCGGAGCGGTCGCCGGGGCGCCGACGGGGCCGCCCGGCTGGCCGGCCACGGAGGGCAGGTCGGGCTGGCGGGGCTGAGTCGTTGGGGCTGGCTGTGCCGTGTCGGCAGACGGATTCAACGTCGCACCTCTCGTCAACAGATCGGTGCGGGCCGCTCACGGGGGCACCGCGGCCGATTCCAAGATCACGATCGCGCCATCGCATGCTGGCACAGGCCCCACGGGCCTGCAAGAACGATCGATGCGATCCGGCCGCCGCCGACCATGGGCGTCGGGCGCCCCCGCCGCCACCGCACCACGAGCCGCTCCCTCACGCCTGCGCCGGCCGGGCGGCCGGTCGCACCAGCCGGTCCGGCGCCGCAGAAGCTCTGGTCGGGGGTGCTGTCGACGCCTGCGATGCCGACACGGGTCAGTACGGCCGCGCCCGCTTCGCGAAGGCCGGCGACAGCTCGTACTGCAGGGCGCTCGGGAAGGCGACGGTGTTCGGGTCCCCGTCCGAGACGTACCGGCTCTTTCCGGCAGCGAGCTCGTCCAGCCAACGCGACGAACCGAACTCGGCGTCCTCGTCGTCGTGTCCCGCTGAGCGGATCCGGGGGATCGCGCCGGGTGTGAAAGCCTTCGCGAACGGCGAGACCGACGGGTTGGCCCCCACGAGGTACACCCCGTCGTACCGGTAGCCCGTTCCGCGTGCGGCGAGTCCGGCCGGCTCGGGCATGGCGCCGAAGGGCAGGGCGAGCGAGGTGACCTGCGTGCCGGGCACGGCCTTCTCGATCGCCTCCTGACCGGCTGAGATCGCCCTCCCGACGCCCGCCCGGTCCAGAGAGCGAAGGTTCTCGTGGCGGCCGGTGTGGTTGGCGACCTCGTGCCCGTGCTCCTTCAGCCAGGCCAGGGCCTTGGCGGAGCCTGTGGCCGAGAAGGCGTCCGCGTTGACGAAGAAGGTCGCCACCGGCTTGAAGGCGGGGTACTTCTTCGCGGTTTCCGCCAGAACGGCGACTGCGGTGTCCGGCGCCGGGGTGCCGTCCGGGCCGAGGCGCACCTGGCTGTTGGTCGAGTCGTCGAACGTCAGGACCACGGGGTGCGTGCCTGCCGGGATGTCGATGCGGCCCGTCTGGAAGTCCCGTGCCGTCACCGGCACGTAGTTCTCCCGAGCGAGACGCTCCAACTCGGCCCGGAAATCGGCCGGGGTGCGGTCGTAGACGCTGGCCGGATTCTCGGTGAGCTGGTGGTACATCAGCACCGGCACCTGGCCGAGTTCGTTGGCTCCGACTTCCGCCGGGACCTTCGCAGGGACGGGGCCGGCCGCCGCCGACGACGCGGCAGCATGGCCTCGCCCCGCGGCCGGTGACGGCCCCGTGGAACAGCCGGTGGCGAGCAGGGCGGCGCCCGCCAGGGCACCGAGCGGGATGAGGGGGTGGCGCATCAGAAGCCTTTCCGAGGCAATGTGTCGCGCCATGACTACCTGCGACGTGAGCCCCCATACCGCACCGTCCCCTGCATGGCGTAGCCGCCGCGCCGGAACTGATCGCGGCCGTTCGTGTGAAATCCGAGCAGAACAAGGCGACCGGCACACCGAGCGGCAATGAATGGAGGCACATCCGGCCCACGCCCACGGCACGAAGGAGCTCAAGATGTTCCCCACACGCATGCCGCATTCCAGCTCCTCCCTCCGTCCCCGGAGCCCGGCCCGTCGGCGTGCCCTCATAGCAACGACCGGAGCGGTCGCGCTGGCCGGAGCGGGCGTCGGAGCCTGGACGTTCCTCGCGCCGGGCCCGGCCATCCAGGGTGTGAGCGACGGCATGGTCCTCGATGGGCGCGCGGCCGCGAAGGTCAGTGCTCACCTCGCCGCCGACGCGGCCGGCGGTAGGAACGAGCTGCGCGTCACCCTGGACGGTGCGGCGGTCCCCGTCACAGCCGATGGCGCCCGCCTGAAGCTCGTCCTTCCGCACCTCAAGGAAGGCCGGCACACCCTGGTGGTGGCCGGCGGCAGCAGCCTCCCCTTCGCCTCGTCCCGGCAGATCGTGGGCTTCACTGTCGATGCCACTGCCCCCGAGCTGAAGGTGGCCGCCCCCGAGATCAAGAACGCCGCCCCCGTGACCATTGCCGGCAATGCCTCCACCGACGCCCAAGTGAGCGTCAACGGCAAGCGGGTCCCCGTCGACAAGGCCGGGGCCTTCAAGGTCACGGTGCCGAAGGGCACACCCTTCGTCACGGTCACCGCGGTGGACCGCGCCGGAAACACCACCACCAAGGACGTGTCCACCCGGGGACGCCGCCCCATGATCCGGGCCGCGCACATCACGGCCATCGGCTGGGCCGACGACACGCTGCGCGGCGACATCCTCGCTCTGGTCCGCAGCGGCAAGCTCAACGCCGTCGAGTTGGACGTGAAGGACGAGGACGGCGAGGTCGGTTACGCCTCCCAGGTGCCGCTGGCCCGCCAGATCGGCGCGGCCAAGGGCTACTACGACGCCCGCAAGGCGATCGCCGAGATCCACGCCGCCGGCGCCCAGGCCATCGGCCGCATCGTGGCCTTCCGCGACCCCAAGCTCGCCTCGGCCGCCTGGAAGTCCCGCAAGAAGGACCAGCTCGTACTGACCCCAGCCGGAGATCCCTACGACGGCGGGCACTACGGAGCCCTGTCCTTCACGAACTTCGCCAACCCCACGGTCCGCAAGTACAACCAGGACCTCGCCGTCGAAGCAGCTCGGCTCGGCTTCGACGACATCCTCTACGACTACGTGCGCCGACCGGACGGCCCACTGACGGACATGCGCTTCCCGGGCATCGGTACCGCCACGCCCGAGCAGTGCATCACCTCGTTCGTCGCGGAGACCCGGACCGCGATGCGTCCCCACGCCAAGTACCTCGGCGTCTCGGTCTTCGGTATCGCCGCGACCCGCCCCACCGAGATCGCGCAGGACATCGGTTCCCTGGTCAAGTCCGCCGACTACATCGCACCGATGGTCTACCCGTCCCACTGGGGGCCGGGAGAGTACGGCGTCGCCCAGCCTGACACCGCCCCGTACGCGATCGTGCAGCGTTCGCTCGCCGACTTCGCCCGCCAGGCGAAGGGGACACAGACCGAAATCATCCCGTGGCTGCAGGATTTCTCGATGGGCAGCACCTACGGGCCGGCTGAGGTGGCCGAACAGATCAAGGCCGCGGCAGCGAACAAAATGAACTCCTTCATCCTCTGGAACGCCGGCGCCCGCTACCAGGGCGCGGCACTCCCCCAGATCGCCACGCGCTGACGGGGCCGGCCGTTCCTGTTGAGTGACCGCCTGAGTTGCGCGCACTCACCAAGCGGCTGATCGCCACCGGGCAGCGGCAGGCGGGCGACCCGGACGTGCGGGCATCGCTGACCCGCACCGCCGCGGCAGCCCCACAGCACGGTCCGGACTCCACGGCACGGTGGGCTTTCGCCGACCGTGCCGTGGCCGCTGTTGCTGCGGCGGATCGTGTGCGTGCTGCCACGGAGCGCCTCGCGCAGCCCGCGCGGGCACGCGCCCGGAAAACGCGGTACGCGGGTACGAAGCTACGGCCATACGATGAAGGGGGCACCGCGCGACCATAGGGGCTACGTGCTCGGCTTCACCGTATCCGTCGTCATTCCGACTGGGGAGCAGGCAGAGGACCTCAAGGACAGCAGCCACCACCACGGCAGCGATCGCATCCTGGCCTCCTGGACGACGACGGACGTGCTGATGTGGCTGAACGACCTTGTGCAGCACGGGAAAGCGCAGGAGATCCTCTGTTCTGGGTACCCCTTGCGTTACACCGCCCGGGCCGGTGACGTGCTGCCTCTCCTCACCGACGAAGAACTGCTCGGGATAGGGCGGTGGCCGTTCACGGACCCGTATCTGGATCCCGACCTGATCGCGGCGTGTCCGCCCGACGAGCTGCTGATCATCGATGCCTGGGACCAGTCCTGAACGCCACGAACAAGCGCGACGAGCCCGTCGCAGCGAGGTGACGCCTCGCTGTTCGTCGAGGTGCTGAGCCACATCCGCACGCCCCGACCTGGGGGACCGCCCGCGGATCGGGACCAGACCGGACACCGGCGCCGCCGGGGCCCACGTCGCGCGAGCGGGGCTCAACCGACACACGGTCTGCAGCAGGTGGTGCTCCGGCTCAGCCGCGCAACCGGTCGGTCGCCGTACCCCGTCTTCATAGGGGGCACGACGTCGCTGGGAGCACGACCCCGAGACCGGCGGGCTCAAGCACGATCGGTCTTGGACCCCGCGCCCCTGGTGGTCAGCCGTGAATCGCTCCTGACACCGCCGGACCGCTGCGATCTCGCCCGGACGGCGCGCGCCGACAACCCGAGCAGGAATGCCTGAAAGGTGTACGAGAACACGACGACGCAAACCACCACGGCGTCCCCCCGGGCCCAGGCCCCGAGAGAGTTGATCGCTGTAACCAGCACGAGAAGCGTAGGCAGACCGAGCAAGCCGCCCAGCAATCCCCCGACATAACTGCCGTTGATTGCGAAGCCGAACACCAGGAAGAAGGCAGCCAAGCCGAGGTAGGACCCCGACAGCCAGTTGCCGAAGGTCAGGCGCACGAACGTACGCAGTCCTGTACGCATGGTTCTCCGTGAGTAGCTTTCCGGCAGGCCAGCGTACTCGTACGCGGCGGGAGGCCCTGCCCCGCACCACCCTTCTCCGCCCTCTCCGCACTGGCGCCGAGGCGGTTCGAAGGGACGGCTAGGATTGCGCGCATGACTCATACGGGGGACGGAACGCGAGGATCGGCCACGCGTGGCCAAGTGATGGCGCTGGGCCTGCTGTCGGCGGGCATAGCCCTGCTGGCGAAGTGGCACGAGGGCCCCGTCTTCTGGTGTGGCGCCCTTCTGGGAATCGCCGGCATCGGCGGGTATTTCGCCCAGTTCGACACCCCGCGCGGGGTGGCCCAATGGTTTCTTGCCGCCGTCGGTTTTTGCATGGTGTTCATGTTCGGTCTGCAGTTGCTGATCGGCGTCTTCTCCTGACTCCCCTGGCACCGCCGTGCACCCATTGAGCAGCCGGCAGCGACGTCATTGCATGTCGGCGACGCGGCAACCGTATCCCTGACGGCCTGCATACTCGGCCGGGACCCAGCCCCTTGAGCGCTGGCAGGAACACCGGCTGGCGGTCTGCAGCAATGCACCGACGGTCGCCGACTACCTGAGTGCCACCCGTCAGCGTCCGCAGGTCGGGGCGACTACGCACCTACGGCAGGGGCGGACCGGGCAGGATCGCATCACCGGCGACACGGGGCTCGCCTCACGATGCGGCCACAGGGGTCGGCAGCCGACGACGACACGGGCCGACGCCCCGAGGTGCAGCGCGGTGAGCTGCGGCAGCTCCTGCTCGACTCGTTGCCGGCCGGCACCGTCCGGTGGGGTCGGAAGGTTGGTGGCGTCCGGCTCCCTCGGCGGGGGTCACCCCGAGGTGGCAGTCGCAGTCGGCGGCGCCGTCGTCACGAACCTGCCGGTCGGCGCGGACGGCACGTCGTCACGGGTCCGGCCGCTGCTTTCCGCCGCACAGCGGTGCGTCGGCAAGTCCGTGGTGGAGACCTACCTGTTCGACGCCGACACCCCGCACCCTGCCGCCGCGAAAGCGGTCGGCGGAGGTCCGCCAGGACTCCGCGCAGGGAGATCTTCGCTCACGGGTCGCCGCTGTCACCCGACACGCACAGTCACGGTGGCGCGGCCGCCCGGGCGGCCGCCGTCGTGCGGGCGGGCGCGCGGGGCTCCCGGCCCAGCACGGCCGGAAGACCCGCGGTGGGATGCCGCGGCGGGTCAGGGACCGTCGGCAGCCTCTCCCGCGAAGGTGTCCGCGAACCCGCGGGACGGGTGCATTGCCGACCTGCCCGGAAGCGGCCCGGAGGCTCGCCCAAGGCGGCCCAACCGCATTGATTTTTCCGACCTGCTGGGCCGCCGGGGTCTCGGTCAAGCGCCCACGGCCGCCTGAATGAGCCGGCAGCCGAGACACAAGTGGGTTGGCCGGCCAGGGCGGTCGTATCACCAGCCAAGCACACCGGGTTCGTGCCCGGGCCACGACGTTGGCCGCTTCGGCCGTGATTGCGAGTGTGTCGACGCGGTCCACCGCATTCGTCCTTGCTACTGTCCACTTCGCCCAAATCGCCCGTAAGGGAATGATTCGCGCCCGCTGGTGGCCGAGAGGAAACGGACCATGAACGACTTTTCCCGTCGTAAACTACTCAAGGCGACAGCGGTCGCCGGTGCCGGTGCGGTCGTCGCGCAGGGCGTCGCGTCCACCGAGGCTCACGCTGCGAGCGCCGCGAACGCGGCGCCCGGGGACGCGAAGTGCGCGCCGGCGAAGCTGACCGGCCGCATCGTCCGCCCCGACGACGCCGGGTACACGGAAGCCCGCCTCGGCTGGGACCAGCTCTTCTCCCACTATCCGCTGGTCATCGTCTTTGCCCAGAACACCCAGGACGTGGTCAACGCCCTTACGTGGGCACGGCAGAACGACGTCGCGCTGCGGGTCCGGAGCGGCCGCCACAGCCTGGAGGGCTGGTCGAACGTCGACAACGGCCTCGTGATCGACATCAGCGAGCTGAAGTCGGTGCGCATCGACAGTGGCGCCCGTGTCGCGACTGTCGGCGCCGGACTCAACCAGCTGGAAGCGGTGACCACGCTCGCGGAGCAGAACTTCGCCGTGACGACCGGCACCGAAGGCAGCGTGGGCCTGGCCGGGGCGACACTCGGCGGCGGCTTCGGCTTCCTCACCCGCTGGCTCGGCATGGCCTGCGACAGCCTGATCGGTGCCGAAGTCGTCGTTGCGGAAGGCGCCGGGTGCGCCAAGGTGGTCAAGGCCGATCTGCACAACAACCCCGACCTGCTCTGGGCGCTGCGCGGAGCCGGAAACGGCAACTTCGGGATCGTCACCTCACTCACCTACAAAGTGGCCCCCCTTAAGAGCGTCACTTATGTGCAGGCCACTTGGGACGGAATCGGCGACCTGCCCAGGATCTTCGACGCCTGGCAGCGCACAGCGCCGTACACGGACGACCGTCTCGGCACCCAGCTCGAAATTCACCGGAACCAGATCCTGCTGTTCGCGGTCCTCGCGGAAGGAACACCCGCGGAGGCGAAGAAGCTGCTGGCCCCGATCCTGTCGATCGACAGCCCCCAGGTCTCGGTGCAGGTGGGGAACTGGGGCGACGTGTACACGGGCTTCCAGATCCCGACCGCGAACGAACCCGCGAACTGGAAGTTCTTCTCGCAGTTCACCAGAAAGCCGTTCCCGAGGAAGGCGATCGGCGTGATCTCCTCGTTCATGCGGGACGCGCCCACGGACGACAGCAACTTCTTCACGCAGGCGTTCGGCGGGGCCGTCAGGAAGAGCCCCCGCGGCGGCACCGCGTTCCCGCACCGCGACGCGCTCTTCTACTCCGAGCCCGGCGCCGGCTGGGGGACCCGCTCCGACGAGCCGGGCGTCTGCGACCCGCTCACCCCGCAGGCCCAGGCGTGGATCGCGGAATTCAGCCAGGCCCTGCGCCCCTACGTAGACGGTGCCTACGTCAACGTGCCGAACGTCGGCATGCAGGACTGGGAGACCGCCTACTGGGGATCGAACTTCGACCGACTGCGCAAGATCAAGGCGGAGTACGACCCCCACAACGTCTTCAAGTACGAGCAGAGCATCCCGCCCGCGACCCGCTGAGCGAGCAGGTTTGAGCCCCCC
>NZ_JBHWJJ010000076.1:0-7590 GCF_042732005.1 Streptomyces sp. NPDC059851
CGGCGCGTCCACCTCCTCGATTTCTGCCGCGCGCTCTAAATCCCGCCCCCGCCCCCCCCGCCGCGCGGGGGGGCCTACGGCGCGTTCCCGGTCAGGAGGTGAGGTCGCGGCGCCGGAGGGCGGTGAGGCCCGCGGCGAGGAGGGCCGCGGCGAGGCCGGTCAGGGCCAGCAGCGGCGTCCAAGTCAGGTCCTGCGCGCCCGGCAGCTTCGGCAGGTGGGCGAACGGCGAGAGGTCCAGGACGGTCTGCGGAAGGTTCAGGGCCGGGCCGATCCACCCCAGCAGCAGGGCGGCTCCGGCCAGCGCCCAGGCGCCGGGGGCGTACTTCGGGGCGGCACCGTGCAGCAGGGCCGCCAGGGCGCCGATCACCCACACCGCCGGCAGCTGGGCGAGGGTGGCGCCGGCCGCCCCGGCCAGGTCCCGGCCGTGCCCGAGGCCCAGGCCGAGCCCGCCGAGCAGAAGGATCAGTGCGGACCCGCCGAAGGCCACGGCCAGGTGGCCGCCGGCCCAGCGCAGCCGCCCGACGGGGGCGGCGAGCAGCGGTTCGGCACGCTGCCCGGTCTCCTCGCCGGTCAGCCGGAGCACCGCCGAGACGATGTAGAGGGCTGCGACCATGCCGAGCATGCCGGCCATGGTGGCGAGGAAGGCGTCGGCGAGTGCGCTCTGCCCGCCCATGCGCTGGATGATCTCGCGGGTCCGCGCGTTGTCACCGACGAGCTGGGTTGCGCCGTCGGTCATCGCCCCGAAGACCGCTCCTGCCGTGAGGAACCCGATGCTCCAGCCGGCCAGGCTGCCCCGCTGGAGTCGCCAGGCCAGCGCGCCGGCGCTGCCGATCCGGCCCTCGGCGGGACCCGGGCGGGCGGGGAGGAAGCTCATCCCGATGTCGCGGCGGCCGGCGAGTGCGTACGCGACCGCCACCAGGACCCCGGCTGCCGCGGCGAACAGGCCGAGCACCCACCAGCGTTCGCCGGCGAAGGCCCGTACGTGTTCCAGCCAGCCCAGCGGCGAGGCCCAGGTCAGCGCGCTGTCCCCGGAGGCGCTGCCCGCATCGCCGGCGGCGCGCAGCACGAACGCGGTGCCGATCAGCGCCCCCGCGAGGCCCTTCGCGAGCCGTGCGCTCTCGGTGAGCTGTGCTGTGATGGCGGCGATGCCCGCGAAGAGCATGCCGGTGGCGCCGATGCCCAGGGCGAGCGCGAGCGCGCCGGCCGTGCCGTGCGCCCCGGCCAGGCCGCCGGCCACGAGGAGGGCGGCGACCGTGTTGGCGGTCAGGGCGGCCAGCAGTGCGGCCGTGAGCGGGGCGCGCCGTCCCACCCTGGCGGCCGACAGCATTTCCTGACGGCCCGTCTCCTCCTCTTCGCGGGTGTGCCGGACCACGATGGCCAGGCTCATGATCCCGGCGAGGACCCCGGCGAAGACGCCGCCCCGCCAGGCGGTGAGCGCGCCGAGCGAGTCCCCGAAGACGGGCCCGTACAGGGCGCGCAGCGAGCCGTTGGTGTTCATCGCGTCGGCGAGCCGTGCCCGGTCGGCTTCGGTCGCGTACGCCGATTCCAGGGAGGCGGGCAGGCTCAGCACCAGCAGGGCCACGACCAGCACCCACACCGGCATCATGACCCGGTCGCGGCGCAGGGCGAGCCTCAGCAGGACCGTCGTTCCGGCGAGTTGGTCCTTCATCGCGATGCGCCTGCCTTGGTCGCCGCTTCCGCGTGCGCGTCGTCCGCGTAGTGGCGCAGGAAGAGTTCTTCGAGGGTGGGCGGGGTCGCGGTCAGCGACCGCACTCCGGAGTCGGTGAGGGAGCGCAGTACGGCGTCCAGCTTGTCGGTGTCGGCCTGGAGACGGATCCGCCGCCCCTGCACCTTGACGTCGTGGACGCCGGGCAGGTGCGCGAGGCCGTTGGGCGGGCCGGCGAGCTCGGCGCTGATCGACGTGCGGGTGAGGTGCCGCAGCTCGGCCAGGCTGCCCGTCTCCACGGTGCGTCCCTTGCGGATGATGCTGACGCGGTCGCAGAGGGCCTCGACCTCGCTGAGGATGTGCGAGCTGAGCAGGATGGTGCGGCCCGCGGCGCGGGCTTCGGCGACGCAGTCCTGGAAGACCTCCTCCATCAGCGGGTCGAGGCCGGAGGTGGGCTCGTCGAGCACGATCAGTTCGGCGTTCGAGGCGAAGGCGGCGACGAGCGCCACCTTCTGCCGGTTGCCCTTGGAGTACGTGCGCCCCTTCTTGGTGGGGTCGAGCTCGAAGCGTTCGATGAGTTCGGCGCGGCGGGTCCGGTCGTGGCCGCCCGCCCGTCGCCCGCCACCGCCCTGCCCGGCGCGGCTGCCCTGGTGCAGCCGCCCGTAGAGGTCGATGACCTCTCCGCCGGAGAGGTTGCGCCACAGGGTGACGTCGCCGGGGACGTAGGCGACGCGGCGGTGGAGCTCCACGGCGTCGGCCCACGGGTCGCCGCCGAGCAGCTCGGCGGTTCCGGAGTCGGCGCGCAGCAGGCCCAGCAGGACGCGGATGGTCGTGGACTTGCCGGCGCCGTTGGGGCCGAGGAAGCCGTGGACCTCGCCGGTGGCGACGGAGAGGTCGAGTCCGTCCAGAGCGTGGGTGCGGCCGAACGCCTTGCGGAGTCCGGCGACGCTGATTGCCTTCGTCATGATTCTGAACGTACGCTACTTTCACAAATTTGTGAAGCTCGGGAACCGCGTAAAGTTCGAAGGGTGGCGAAGCAGATGAACACAGCGAACGCGCAGGACGGCCGGGACGAGCAGGAAGCGCGCGACGAACGCGACACCGAGGCGGTCTCCCGCTTCGTGGAGCGGTTCGCGGCCCAGCTGACCGACGCGGGCATGCAGCGCATGGCCGCCCGCGTCTTCGCGCAGCTGCTGGCCAGCGACAGCGGCGCGATGACCTCGGCCGAGCTGAGCGAGGCCCTGCAGATCAGCCCGGCGGCGGTGTCGGGCGCGGTGTCGTACCTGGCGCAGGTCAACATGGTCAGCCGCGAGCGCGAGCCGGGCTCCCGCCGGGACCGGTACGTCCTGCACAACGAGCTCTGGTACGAAACCTTCACCCGCCGCGACCAGGTCCTGACCCTGTGGGAAAAGACCCTGCGCGAGGGCGTGGCCGGTCTCGGCGCCGAAACCCCCGCCGGGGCGCGGGTCGCCGAGACGGCGGCGTTCTTCGAGTTCCTGCAGCAGGAGCTGCTCGGGATGATGGACCGCTGGCGCGCCCACCGGGCCACCCTCGACCTCACCTGACCCGGGCGACCGACCTGATCTGATCCCACCCGGTCCCGCGGTCAGCGCGGGAGGACGAGCCCCCACGCCGCCGGTCGCACGGTCCACGTGCGCCGGCGCACCGGCCCGGCGGCCGCCTCGTCGGCCCGGTACCGGAAGTCGGAACCGGCCACGGAAACGACCCGTGCCCGGGCCCCGACCGCGGTCCCGTCCACCCGGACGACGACCTCCGCGAGCCCGCCCCGGCCCGGCTCCAGCGACAGGTCTTCCACCGGCCGGTCCACGTCCGCCAGCACCACCCCGTCGGCCTCCACCCGCAGCCGGTGCCCGCCGGCCCCGCCCCGGGCGGGCGCCGGCGGCGGTCCGACCAGGGTGCGCACCAGCGAGCGGTACGCGCTGCGCACCGAGGGCCCCGCGGGCCGCGGCACGGACGGCCGAACGGGTGGAATCCGCAGGGCCCCCAGCACCACCCCGTCGCTGTCGTCGACCAGCAGGTCCCGCATGCCGACGACCCCGTCCAGGACCGCCCGCGCCGCGGACACCGCCGACAACGGCACCCCCAGCGCCCTCACCAGCCCCAGCGCCCCCGCCTGCCCCACCGGGATGACGGAGACGACGCCCGCGGCGCCCTCGCCGAGCCCCCGCTCCCGGTGCAGCAGCCCTACGGCCCGCACCAGTGCCCGGTCGTCGCCCACGATCACGGGCCGCCGATGGCCCCGGCGGGCGAGGGCCCGCGCGAACTCCTCCGGCGAGTCCGGGAGGCAGACCTTCGCCGCCGCCCCCGCCGACAGAACATCCCTCGCGATCCGCACGGACTCGCCGTCGAGACGGCGGGCGACCGGGTCGACGAGCACGAGCAGGCCGCCGACCGGCGCGCCCGCAGGGCTCATGGTGGGCTCCGGAGCCGACACCTCGGTCCTTCCTCGGGTAGCATCTTTGTGCAAGAGGCCCTTGCGCTATTGCGCCAGGGCCTTCGTCTATTCCGGGGTACCGGTCCGACGGCCCAGCCTGCGGTGTACATCGTCGTACGCCCCCTGGCCTTGGACATGCCCCATCCGGAAGAGGTGTACGCCTGTGCCCGCTCTTGTGCTGCTCGGAGCTCAGTGGGGTGACGAGGGCAAGGGAAAGGCCACCGACCTGCTCGGTGGATCCGTTGACTACGTGGTGCGCTACCAGGGCGGCAACAACGCCGGCCACACGGTCGTCGTAGGCGACCAGAAGTACGCGCTGCACCTTCTCCCTTCCGGCATCCTCTCCCCCGGATGCACCCCGGTCATCGGCAACGGCGTCGTCGTCGACCCGTCCGTACTCCTCTCCGAGCTGCGCGGGCTCAATGAGCGCGGCATCGACACGTCCAAGCTGCTGATCAGCGGAAACGCCCATCTGATCACGCCGTACAACGTCACCCTCGACAAGGTCGGCGAGCGCTTCCTCGGCAAGCGCAAGATCGGCACCACCGGCCGCGGCATCGGCCCGACCTACGCGGACAAGATCAACCGCGTCGGCATCCGCGTCCAGGACCTGTACGACGAGTCGATCCTCACCCAGAAGGTCGAGGCGGCGCTGGAGAACAAGAACCAGCTGCTCGCCAAGCTGTACAACCGCCGCGCGATCGACGCCGCCGCGATCGTGGAGGAGATGCTCCAGTACGCGGACCAGATCAAGCCGTACGTCGCCGACACCACGCTGATCCTCAACAACGCGCTCGACGAGAACAAGGTCGTGCTGTTCGAGGGCGGCCAGGGCACCCTGCTCGACGTCGACCACGGCACGTACCCGTTCGTGACCTCGTCGAACCCGACCGCGGGCGGCGCCTGCACCGGTACGGGCGTCGGCCCGACCAAGATCTCCCGGGTCATCGGCATCCTGAAGGCCTACACCACCCGCGTCGGAGCCGGCCCGTTCCCGACGGAGCTGTTCGACCAGGACGGCGAGGACCTGCGCCGCATCGGCGGCGAGCGCGGTGTCACCACCGGCCGCGACCGGCGCTGCGGCTGGTTCGACGCGGTGATCGCGCGCTACGCCACCCGCGTGAACGGCCTGACGGACTTCTTCCTCACCAAGCTGGACGTGCTGACCGGCTGGGAGCAGATCCCGGTCTGCGTCGCGTACGAGATCGACGGCCAGCGCGTCGAGGAGCTGCCCTACTCGCAGACGGACTTCCACCACGCGAAGCCCGTCTACGAGTACCTGCCCGGCTGGTCCGAGGACATCACCAAGGCCAAGACCTTCTCCGACCTGCCGAAGAACGCGCAGGCGTACGTGAAGGCCCTGGAGGACATGTCGGGCGCCCCGATCTCCGCGATCGGCGTCGGCCCGGGCCGCACCGAGACGATCGAGATCAACTCGTTCCTGTAGGACGGGCCGCCCCCCGTCCGGAAAGGGGCGGTGCGCCGACCGGCGCACCGCCCCTTTCGTCTTCCCCTGCGGTTACTTGGTGTCGTAGTAGCCGAAGACGTCGACGACCAGGTCGACGGAGTCCGGGCTCTGGTTCCAGAAGTCGACGACGCCGTGCTCGCCGGCGGCCGCCTGGACCAGGTTCGGGACGGTCCTTCCGCCCATCCAGTTCAACGTGGAGGAGAGCGGCTGCGGCGGCTGGACCGCATTGCCTTCCGCGTACTGGTCCCACGAGTTGGGGTCCGGGGCCACCGATAGGAAGCCGCCGCTGGAGGTGTTGGTGACGGTGGTGTTCAGGACGAAGGCCTCGAAGCCCTTGGCGCCGAACGACAGCGGGAGCCAGGCGTAGCTCCGGGGCGGGACGGGGCCGGGGTCCCGGTGGGTGGTGCGGGTGTCGAACATGCGGTACGGCCTCGGCAGCGGCAGGTACGACGCCTTGCTGTCCTTGCTGTAGTAGCCGACGACGTCGACCACCACGTCGGCGTCCATCCAGCTGCCGTTCCGGATGCTGATCTTCCCGTCCGCGCCGACCGGCACGATAACCGCGTTGGCGGTGGTCGTCGCCGCCATGAAGTTCACGCTGGACGTCGACGGGGTCGGGCTGCCGCTCGGGAAGACGGTCAGGTGACCGGGGGCCTTCTGGTTGGTGGCCGTCACGTTCAGCGCCACGGCGGTGGCGCCCGCGGGGACCTTCCCGCTGCCCGCGACCCGGACGTCGAAGGAGCCGTAGCCGGGCACCGTCCGCTTCTGCGGGCCGAGCCCGGCCCGGGTGTCGACGATCCGCTCGGGGCCCAGCGCGCTGTAGCCGTCGGCCGCCGACCGGGTGAAGTACCCGGTCACGTCCGCGACCAGGTCGACCGCGTCCCAGCCGCTGTTGGTCAGTTCCACGGTGCCGTCGGAGCCGATCGGCACGATGACCAGGTTCGAGTGGGTGAGGTGGGCCTCGTAGTTGAGGTTCGACGTGGCCGGCGGCGCCGTCCGGCCGGCGTGCGCCGTGATGTGACCGGCGGCGATCGTGTTGGTGACGGTCACGTTCAGGGCGACGGCGGTGGCCTCGGCCGGGATCTCGGCGGCGCCGGCGACCTTCAGGTTGACACCGGCCCGGCCGCGGACCTTGGCCTTGGCGGCGCCGGTGCCGTTGCGCGTGTCGAGCAGGCGGGTGGGCGCGTGCGGCGTGAAGTCGGAGCCGATGGTGCGCATCGAGAGCTCGTTGACGGCCTGGACGCCCCGGGCCGCATCGGTCACGGTGACCTTCACGGTGTAGTCACCCAGCTCCGCGTACCGGTGACTGTGGTTCAGGGTGCCGCCGCCGGACGCCTCGGCGGTGTCCTTGGTCCCGTCGCCCCACTCGACGGTGACGGAGAGCGGCCCGGCCGCACTGGTGACGACGGTTTCGAGGTCGAGGCCGTGCGCGGTCTCGGACTTGGCGTTGAGGGCGACCCGCAGGTCCGGGTTGCCGTCCGCCGCCCCGGCCCGCGGGGCGGCGTCGGCCTTGCCCTGCGCGTCGCCCTGCGCCTTGCCCTGCGCGGCGGCCAGCGGCTTGCGGACCGTGCGGTCCGCGGGGCTGGTGAAGGTCTGCGCGGCGGCCTTCAGCTTGAGCGGGTCGGCCTTGGGCGCGGTGACCGCCCGTACGTCCTTCCCGGACGGGCCGGCGGCCTGTGCCGGTACCGAGACGAGACCGACCCCCGCCGCGACGAGAGCGGCGGACAACATGACACGGCGACGGAGCACCGTACCCCCCTTGGTCAGGTGCGAGGAACCCGGTGAACGGGTTCGAACAGGCTTCAGAGTAGTGGAGTTTCGGGAAATATCCACCCATAACCGCAGGTCACGGCGCCATACCTCCGGAAGTATCCGGAACCAGGACTTCCCCACCCACAACAGAACCTGCTGCCCGTGAGATGGCTGTGGCGCCTGGTGCGGTTCCGTGCACCAGGCATCGAAATTCGGACAAAAAATGGGGCGGTGCGCCATCCGGCGCCC
>NZ_JBHWJJ010000076.1:7600-37066 GCF_042732005.1 Streptomyces sp. NPDC059851
CGGGGGGGGGGGCCGGGGGGGGTCCCCCCCCCCCACTTAATAATTTACTCAATACACGGGGGGGGGGGCCCCCCGCCCGCCCCCCCCCCCCCTCCGGGTCTGATGACTGGGGGGCGACTGGAAATCGCAGGTCCCCGGCAGGCTCGGGGGCGGGGTCAGCGCCGGCGTCGGCGCACACCCTTCCCGGCCACGGGCGCCGTAGCGGTCGGAGGCGTCCGCGACCAGGTCGGCCGACGCGGGTCAGACCGCTCCCAACAGTGCGTCGATGCTCGCCTTGATCCGGTCGGCCGACACCTCCCGGTCCACCGTCAGGTGCTCGAACAGACTCGGCACGAACGGGGCGAGCAGCAGGTGGGCGAGGACCGGAGCGTCCACCTCCGGCCGGGTCTGCCGGAGCAGCATGGCGACGTGCGTGTGCATGGTCAGGTAGGCGCCGCTGCCGTACCGCGCACCCGGCCGCGCGGCCTCGGCAGCGGCCATCACCGCCGGGCAGCCGACCAGCCGCTCGGCCAACGTGCACAGGAACGCCCGCAGCCGCTCCTCCGGCGGCGCGCCGGGCCCCAGCGGCGGGGGACCACTGAGGAAGGCTTCCTGGAAGCGCCGCTCGTCGTCGTCGAGCAGCGCGAGCAGCAGCTGACTGACGTCCCCGAACCGCCGGTAGACCGTGCCGACCCCCATCCCCGCGGCGTGCGCGACGGCGTTCATGGTGACGGCGTCCGGCCCCTGCTCGGCGACCAGGCGCGCGGCCGCGTCCAGGATCTTCCGTCGGTTGCGGGCGGCGTCCGCGCGCTCCGGCGGGGCCTGGCCCGAGACGGGGAGTTCGATGCGGCTCATACCCAGAGGCTACCGGACACCCCCTTGCCAAACGGATCGCTATCCGTTTAACTCTGAACCACCGAAGGAACCGGATTTCGATCCACTTAGGCAGGGAAGCCCGTCATGAGCGCCAAGGTCGCCGTCATCTACTACTCCTCCACCGGGAACGTCCACGAGCTCGCGAGGGCGGTCGCCGAAGGCGCCGAGAAGGCCGGCGCCGAGGTCCGGCTCCGCCGGGTGCCCGAACTCGCCCCGGACGCCGCCATCGACTCCAACCCGGCTTGGCGCCGGCACGTCGAGGACACCAAGGACGTCGAGATCGCCACCCTGGACGACCTCGCCTGGGCCAACGCCTACGCCATCGGCTCGCCGACGCGGTACGGCAACGTCTCGGGCCAGCTGAAGCAGTTCCTCGACACCACCGGCGGCCTCTGGCAGCAGGGCGTCCTCGCCGACAAGCCCGCCACCGGCTTCACCAGCGCCCACAACACCCACGGCGGCAACGAGTCCACGCTGCTCGCCCTCTACAACACGTTCCACCACTGGGGGTCGATCATCGTCTCCCCCGGCTTCACCAACCCGGCCGTCTTCGAGGCCGGCGGCAACCCGTACGGCACCTCGCACCCGGCGAGCACCGGCGAGGTGAGCGAGGCGACCCTGACGGCCGCCCGCTACCAGGGCGAGCGCCTGGCGACGATCGCGGCGCGCCTGGCGGTCTGACACCCCGGCGTGACCGCACCCCGCGCTGACCGCCCCCGCCGCTGACCGCCCCCGGCGGCCGGGCCCCGCTGCGCCGCTGCGCCGCTACCAGGCCAGCTGCGAGATCTCCTCGGCGACCACCGCGCATGCGTCGGCCGCCGGGTCGATCAGCGGGAAGTGGCCGATGCCGTCCAGCAGGGTCAGGCCGACCGTCTCCCCCGCCTTCGCCGCCGCGGCCACGTACGACTCGGCGACCGCCGCCGGGACGACGATGTCCTCCCGGCCCTGCACCACGGTCGTGGCGATCCCCGTCGGCAGCAGCGCCGCCGGGTCCGCGTAGGGGACCCGCTCCGCCCAGTGCGCCTCCCCGCCCAGCAGCTGCGCCGACGCGCCGCCGCACACGCCGAGCTTCTCCGCCACCTCGAAGTCCGCGATGGGGGCCAGCGCCACCACCCCCCGCAGCACCGGCGGGGCGGGCAGCCGCCAGCCCGCCGGGGCGTCGGGCGGCAGGACGTGCCGGGCCGCCGCCCACAGCGCGAGGTGGCCGCCCGCGGAATGGCCGGTGAGTACCGTACGGCGCAGGTCGGCCTGCGGAAGGCGGGCGGAGGCCAGCCCGGGCAGGGCGTCCAGCGCCGCGGCCACGTCGTCGAAGGTCTCCGGCCAGCGGCCGGCGACCGACCCCCCGGCGTTCTGGTGCGGCAGCGAACTCCCGCGCCGGTACTCCACGCTGGCCACGGCGAACCCGCGCCGCGCCAGGAAGTCGGCCAGCGGCGACACGTGCTCCCGGTCGTACGGGGCCCGCCAGGCGCCGCCGTGCAGCAGCACCACGAGGGGAGCGGAGGCAGGCGCACCCGCGCCGTCGTCGGCGGCCCGCGGGGCGTAGAAGTCGATCACGTGGTCCGGGTGGTCCCCGTACGCGGCGGACGCGTCGGGGGCGACCGGCGGGTGGGCGAAGGCCGAGGCGGCCTCGGCGGCGTCCCGTTCGACTGCGGGGTCCGTCATCGGCTCAACCTCTCGGTAACGCGGGGGACTGCTGTTCCGGCTGCCGGGGTTCGCAGCCGGGCAGTCCCGGCCCGCGACGGCGGTTCCGGGTTCCCGGTTCCTCCGCTCCGGCAGAGCCGGACCGTATCAGGCCGGAACAGGCCTGTCCCCGGAGGGCTTTGTCACGTACCCGAGCCTGCATGGAAACGGGCCGCGGCGGGCAGGGATCATCCCCCGCCCGCCCCGTGCCGTGACGTTTCACTCCGGGTTCACCCGGACGTCACCCGAAAACGTGACCCAGCGTCCGGGCCGCACGTTCCGCATCGGCGAAGCCCACGTACAGCGGCGTGAACCCGAACCGCAGCACGTCCGGAGCCCGGAAGTCGCCGATCACCCCGCGGGAGATCAGCTCGTCCATCACCGCGCGGGCGTTCTCCGTGCGCAGCGACACCTGGCTGCCGCGCTCCGCGTGCGGTACCGGAGTCACCGACTCGACCTTCCCGGCCGGGACGTACGCGGCCACGCACTCCAGGAAGAAGTCGGTCAGCGCCAGGGACTTGGCCCGTACGGCCGCCACGTCCACCCCGTCCCAGGCGTCGAGCGCCGCCTCCAGGGCCAGCATCGACAGGATGTCCGGGGTGCCGACCCGGCCGCGGACCGCTCCCCGGGCCGGCGCGTAGTGCGGGGTCATCGCGAAGGGCTCCGCGTGGCCGTTCCAGCCGGGCAGCGGGGAGTCGAAGGCCGCCTGGTGGCGTTCGGCGATGTAGAGGTACGCCGGCGAACCGGGTCCGCCGTTGAGGTACTTGTACGTGCAGCCCACCGCGAGGTCGACGCCGTGTTCGTCGAGGCCGACGGGCAGGGCGCCCGCCGAGTGGCACAGGTCCCAGACGATGACCGCGCCCGCGGCGTGCGCCGCCCGGGTGGTTCCGGGGAGGTCGTGGAGCCGGCCGCCACGGTAGTCGACGTGGTTGAGCAGGACGACGGCCGTGTCCTGCCCGCGCTCGCGCAGCACCGCGGCCGCATCGGACGGGTCCACCGGGACCACGGTCAGGCCGGTGAGCCGGGCCGCCGACTCGGCTATGTAGCCGTCCGTCGGGAACGTGGTCGCGTCGACGAGCAGCTCGGTGCGGCCGGCCCCCGCCAGGCGGGCGGCGCCGACCAGCGCCTTGAAGAGGTTGACGCTGGTGGAGTCTCCGACGACGACCTGGCCGGGGGCCGCGCCGACGAGCGGGGCGATCCGGTCGCCGATCCGCTCGGGGGCGGTCCACCAGGTGCCGCTGCTCCAGGAGCGGATCAGCTCGGTGCCCCACTCGTGCGCGACGACCTCGGCCACGCGGGCCGCGACGCCCGCGGGGAGCGCGCCGAGCGAGTTCCCGTCGAGGTAGACGACGCCCTCGGGCAGGGTGAAGCGCTCGCGGAGCTTCGCCAGCTCGTCGGCGGCGTCGAGCTGCGCGGCGCGCGCGGCCAGGTCCGCGGCCGGAGCGGCGGGCACGGAAGCGGCGGGCACGGAAGCGGGCGGAGCGGCCGGTACGGAAGCGGCGGGTGCGGTCGTGCCGGTTCCGGTGGCGGCATCGAGGGCGTCAGACATGGCTGCGCGCCGTCCACAGCTCGGGGAACACGTTCTTCGCGGCGCGCTTCTCCAGCCAGGTCACCCCGGCGGAGCCGCCCGTACCGGTCTTCGCGCCCATCGCGCGGCGGGTGGCGACCAGGTGGTCGTTGCGCCAGCGCCACACGAGCTCCGCGACGTCCGTGAGGGCCTCGCCGAGCCGGTGCAGGTCGGGGTGCAGGTCGGGGTCCTCGTACAGGGAGGTCCAGACGGCCTCGACCTCGGCCGAGGCCTCGTAGCGCTGCGCGAGGTCGCGGTCGAGGACGGCCTGCGGGACCGGCAGGCCGCGGCGGGCCAGGAGGCGCAGCACCTCGTCGTAGAGGCTGGGCTCGTGCAGGGCCTTCTCCAGCTCCGCGTGGACGCGCGGAGCGCCGCGGTGCGGGACGAGCATGGAGGCCGACTTCTCACCGAGCAGGAACTCCATCCGGCGGTACATCGCCGACTGGAAGCCGGAGCCCTCGCCGAGGGCGGCGCGGTACGAGTTGAACTGGCCGGGGGTGAGCTGGGCGAGCGGGCGCCAGGAGGCGTTGAGGGCCTCCAGCTCGCGGAGGGATCGTTTCAGCGCGTCCATCGCGACGGGGACGCGGTCCTCGCGGAGGGCCTTCGCGGCCGTCTCCCACTCGTGGACGATGACCGTGAACCACAGCTCCATGACCTGGGTGGTGACCAGGAAGACCATCTCGCCGGGATCGTCCGAACGAAGGTGCTGGAGGTGGGTGAGGACGTCCGCCTGGACGTAGTCCTCGTACGGGGTCGTGCCGTCGAAGTCGAGGTTCGGGGTTTCCGAACCGGCTCCGGAGGCATCAAGGGTGTTCGACATCGCTGTCTCCTCGACACGTGCTTCCGGGTAGCGGTCCGCTCCTTCCGATTGGGTATGTGGAGCCCCGGTCCCCTGCCCGCATCATAGGACCGCTTCCCGGCCACCCTCCAATGGCGAGTGACCGGGGTCACAGACACGTTTCGGACACGGGAGGGGAAGGCCGGGAGGGGCGCGCGCGACATCACGAGCGGCAACCGGAACAGCGGCGGGAGTGGGAGCGGCGGCGGAAGCGGCGGCAGGAGCGGACAGGGGTACGGCCGGCCGCGGACGGCCGGCCGTACCCCCGCGTCCCGTCCGCGTGCCGGGAAAGGGCGGGTCAGGCGGCGCCGAGGACCTCCGCCGCCGTCTCGGAGGAGTCGCGCAGGAAGGTCGTGCAGCGCTCGTACTCCTCCTTCTCGCCGATCGCCCCGGCCGCGCGGGCCAGTGCGTACAGGGCGCGCAGGAAACCGCGGTTCGGCTCGTGCTCCCACGGGACCGGACCGTGGCCCTTCCAGCCCGCGCGGCGCAGCGCGTCGAGGCCGCGGTGGTAGCCCGTACGGGCGTACGCGTACGCCTCGACGGTGCGGCCGGCGGCGAAGGCCTCGTCGGAGAGGACCGCCCAGGCGAGGGAGGAGGTCGGGTGCGCGGCGGCCACCTCGACGGCGGGCGTGCCCGCGGCGATCGCCGCGCGGCCCGGCTCGTCGGGGAGGTGGGTGGGGGCCGGGCCCCCGAGCAGGTTCTGGTGAATGGCCATGGTCCAAGTCTGGGGCATCCGGCCGGGGATGCGCGGCCCTCCCCCGGTGGCACGGTCCCCGCGGGGCGGTGGTGGCGGGGCCACCACCGCGTTGCCGGCAGGCGGCCGATGGTGGGCGCCCCACCACCCGGCGGCCGAGTCAGGTGCCCGGCACACCTCCCCCGGGACGGGGCCCGGGGCGGACGGTAGGAGGGCCATCGACGAAGGGGGAAGTCGTGAACACCGCCATCAGCCCGCGCATCGGCACCGCCACCGCAACCGCCTCCCGCACCGCCCCGCGCCCCGTCCCGGGCGCCCGCACCCACCACCGGACCGGGGCGGCGGCCCCCGCCTCCGGCTTCCTCGGCGGCGGCGCGGACGGCGCCGGCGTCGACGAGGCCGTCGAGGAACTGTGCGCGACGGTGTTCTCCTGCCTGCGGCGCAAGGACCAGCGCGAGCGCGGCCGCCAGTACGTCCGCGGGCTGCTGGCGACGCAGGGCCGCAAGTCGATCCGCAACATCGCCCAGCAGGTCAGCGGCGGCGACGCGGCCGGCGGCGGCAGCGCGGCCGTGGAGCAGAGCCTGCACCACTTCATCGCTGCGTCGACCTGGGACTGGCAGCCGATCCGGACCGCGCTGGCGCAGTACCTGGGGCAGACCGCCCCGCTCAACGCCTGGGTGGCGCAGCCGATGGCGATACCGAAGGGCGGTGAGCATTCGGTGGGCGCCGGGCACCGCTTCGACCCGCACCGGGGCCAGATGTTCCGCGGTCAGCAGGCGTTCGGGATCTGGTACGCGTCGGCCCGGCTGGTCACCCCGGTGGGGTGGCGGCTGTTCCTGGACGAGGAGTCCGCGCAGGAGCCCTCGCAGGACTCCGTGCAGGAGGCGGGCCCGGGCGGCGAGGAGTCGTACGGGGGCTGCGCGGTCAGTGGCGTGCTGAACACGGTGCGCGAGTCGGGCATGGCCGTCCGGCCGGTGGTCCTGGACATCCGGGACATCGCGACGCGGGCCACGCTGAACCGGTTCGCCGAGGCGCGGGTGCCGGTGGTGGGGCGGATCAACCCCGCGGCGCGGCTGCTGGTGACGGATCCGCGGCTGCCGGGCTTCGGTGCGGGGACGCTGGCCGCGCGGGACATCCTGCAGAACGTGCGCGGCCTGCGGATGCCGGTGGAGTGGCCCGACCCGGCGGTGCCGGGGGCGCGGCGCACGTCGCTGGTGGCCGCGGTGCGGGTGATGGTGCCGGATCCGGCGCCGGGGCGGCGGCGCGAGGTGCTGCTGTTCGGGGAGTGGGAGGCGGCCCGGCGGCAGCCCACTCAGCTGTGGGTGACGGACATGGTGCGGACGGACCCGGCGGTGCTCGTGCGGCTGACGAAGACGGCGCTGCGGGTGTCGGCGGCGTCGGCGGCGAGCGTGCAGGAGGTGGGCCTGCGGGACTTCTCCGGGCGGTCGCTGCCTGGCTGGCACCGGCACGTGACGCTGGCGTCGGTGGCGCACGCGGCCCGCTGCCTGGGCGCTGCGCCCGCGCTCCCGGCGCCCCGGCCGCTGGACCTCCCGCCCGCCGCGGCCCGGCACGCCCTGCGCCGCCCGGGCCCGGCCGCCCGGCCCCACCCCGCCCTGGCCGCCCGCTGACCGGAGCGTCCCGCCCGTGGCCGTGCGGAGCGCCGAGACCTCCCGGTCCGGGTCCGCGTGCCCGCGTGCCGGAACCGGGGCCGGCAGCACCACGCCCGACGCCGGAGGGCCCGGCGCACGTCGCGAGGACGTGCACCGGGCCCTCCGGTCGTGCGGCCCTAAGGGGTCACTTCAGGCGGGTGCCCGTGGAGCGCAGGTTCGCGCAGGCCTCGGCCACGCGCTTGGCCATGCTCGCCTCGGCCAGCTTGCCCCAGGTGCGCGGGTCGTAGGTGGACTTCTTGCCGACCTCGCCGTCGACCTTCAGCACGCCGTCGTAGTTCTTGAGCATGTGGTCCGCGACGGGGCGGGTGAAGGCGTACTGGGTGTCGGTGTCGAGGTTCATCTTCACGACGCCGTTCTCCAGCGCGATGGCGATCTCCTCCTCCGTGGAGCCGGAGCCGCCGTGGAAGACGAAGTCGAACGGGCTGGTCTTGCCGTACTTCTCGCCGACGCCCTCCTGCAGGTCCTTCAGCAGCTCCGGACGCAGGACGACGTTGCCCGGCTTGTAGACGCCGTGCACGTTGCCGAAGGAGGCGGCCAGCAGGTAGCGGCCCTTCTCGCCCAGGCCGAGGGCTTCGGCGGTGCGGATCGCGTCCTCGACGGTGGTGTACAGCTCGTCGTTGATCTCGTGGGTGACGCCGTCCTCCTCGCCACCGGTCGGGGTGATCTCGACCTCAAGGATGATCTTCGCGGCGGCGGCGCGGGGCAGCAGCTCCTGCGCGATGGCCAGGTTGTCGGCCAGGGTCTCGGCGGAACCGTCCCACATGTGCGACTGGAACAGCGGGTTCCGGCCGGCCTTCACGCGCTCCTCGGAGACGGCGAGCAGCGGGCGGACGTAACCGTCCAGCTTGTCCTTCGGGCAGTGGTCGGTGTGCAGCGCGATGTTGACGTCGTACTTGGCGGCGACGATGTGCGCGAACTCGGCCAGGGCGACCGCGCCCGTGACCATGTCCTTGCTGTGCTGCCCGCCCAGGAACTCCGCACCACCGGTGGAGATCTGGATGATGCCGTCGCTCTCGGCCTCCGCGAAGCCGCGCAGGGCAGCGTGCAGGGTCTGGCTCGAGGTCACGTTGATGGCCGGGTAGGCGAACTTGCCTGCCTTCGCCCGGTCGAGCATCTCGTTGTAGACCTCGGGGGTTGCGATGGGCATCTGTCCGCTCCTTGGGTGTGCGGGGAGTGTGCGATTGCTGACCCTGACCTGGGGGCGACGTAACCGTCGCGCCTATCTTTCCAGACTCCGCGTGACACTCCACCCGTGCCGGGTGGGCGGATTCCGGAAATCGCGCCACCCGGCCACAAAAGGGCAGGTCAACCCCTGTACGGCAGGGGAACCGGGGCCTCGGTTGCAACCGGGACCGATTCCGGAATGCAAGACCGGAGGGTCCGGGACCCGGGCCGCGGCCCCCGGCGGGGGTGCGCCGTCAGGCCAGGCCGAGGTCGGTCAGCTCGTAGCCGGTCAGGTACGGCAGGCCCGCCGCGGCGATGGCGTCGGCGGCACCGCGGTCGACGATCGTGGCGACGGCCACGACCTCGCCGCCCGCCTCGCGGACGGCCTCGACGGCGGTCAGCGGGGAGCCGCCGGTGGTGGAGGTGTCCTCGACGACCAGGCAGCGCTTGCCCCGGACGTCGGTGCCCTCGATGCGGCGCTGCATGCCGTGCGCCTTCTGGGCCTTGCGCACGACGAAGGCGTCCAGGCGCCCGCCGCGCGCCGCGGAGGCGTGCAGCATCGAGGTGGCGACGGGGTCGGCGCCCAGGGTCAGGCCGCCGACGCAGTCGTAGTCGAGGTCGGCGGTGAGGTCGAGCATGACCTGGCCGACCATGGGGGCCGCCTCGCCGTCGAGGGTGATCCGGCGGAGGTCGATGTAGTAGTCGGCCTCCTTGCCGGAGGAGAGGGTCACCTTGCCGTGCACGACGGCCTTGTCCTTGATCTGCTGCAGAAGCGCATCGCGTACGTCACTCATGGGCCCGAGCTTAGTTGCGCGGGCCGGTCCCTACGACAGGCGGCGCCAGGCGGCGCCAGGTCCACGTCGTGGCGACCTCCAGCGGGTCCACGGGCGTGACCAGCCGCGGCAGGGTGTTCAGCCCGTTCGGCGGGCCGGACTGCGGCTCCACGCACACGGCCTCGGGCTGCTCGTCGTAGACGACGACCCACTGGGCGCGGCTGGAGACCTTCAGCTCCAGCTCGCCGGGCCAGGTGAGGGTGGCCTCGACCCCGTACGGCATGCCGAAGCAGTCGTCCCAGGGCCCGGGCTGCGGGTCGATGCGCTTGCCGGTGGGGAGGTGGTCCTCGCCGCGCTCCTCCTGCCAGGCGGGGCTGAAGTCGAGGCGTACGTCCTCGCCGCCGGCGCCGAGGTTGCGCAGGAACCAGGGGTGCCAGCCGGCCTGGGCGGGGAAGGAGTCCCCGTACGTCTCCACCCCGAGGGTGAGGGTCAGGGAATCGGGGCCCAGTTCGACGACCTGGGTGACCCGGCCCGGGTACGGCCAGGGCTCGGCCAGGTCGTACGTGAACGCCGCCTCGGTGGCGTCGGCGTGGGCCCGGCGCCAGGGGGCGTCGCGGCCGAAGCCGTGGATGGCGTGCGGCGGCTCGTTGACCGGCAGCCGGTGGACGGCCGCCCCGTCGCGGAACTCCCCGTACGCGGTGCGCCCGCACCAGGGCACCATCGGGAAACAGCCGTACCGGGGGCCTTGGCGCAGCAGTTCCCTGCCGTCGATCCGCAGGCTGCCGATCCGGCAGCCGTTGTCCTGGTCGACCGTCACCTCGGCGCCGCCGGCGCTCAGTTGCGTGCTCATGCAGCCGAGCCTAACGACCCGCGGCGCGGGATCAGCGACGCCTGCGCAGGGCCCGGCCGAGCACGACCGCCGAGGCCAGGGCGAGGGCGGCGGCGGGGGCGAGCCAGCGCAGTCCGGCGCCGACGGTGGCGGAGGCGGGTGCGGGGACCGGGGCGTAGCGGCCGCGCGGGGGCGCGTGGTCGACCTCCTCGGCGCTGCGGCCGATCATGGTGCGGCGGGCGTGGGCTGCTTCGGCGGGGGGCTGCGGAGAGCCGGTGACCGCGTCGAGGTCGCGCAGCCGGTCCAGCTCCCCGAAGTCGGAGGCGCTCCCGATGTCCTCCAGGTCTCCGAGGCCACCGAGCTCGCCGAGGCCGCCGAGGTCCCCGATGCCGCCGGGGTCCTCCTCGGGGGAGTCAGGGGAGGCGGGCCGCCGTCCGGTGCCGGAGGCCCCGGCCGCGCCCGGCTCTTCCGCGCCGTCCGCGCCGTCCGGCCGGCCGGCCAGCGCCGCCAGGTGTGCGGCGGCCCGGTCCAGCAGCCGCTGCACGGCGGTCTGCACCGCCTCCGGTGCGAAGCCCGCGGCCCGCCCGCCGGCTTCGCCCTCGGCGGTGAACTCCAGCGAGGTCCCGCCCTCGGCCGCCGCCAGACGCAGATCGACGGACAGGGCGACGGTGCCGCTGCCGCGGATCTCGGTGCCCGCGCCGGACACGGCGAAGTGGTCCGGGTCCCGCTCGGTGACGGTCAGGGTGCCGCGGTAGGTGACGGTGTTCGGGCCGACCTTCAGTTTCAGCCGGCCCGACACGGGCTGCCCGGCCCCGGCGTCCGCCCGCGCGTCCGGGGCGGCGTCCGCCCGCGCGTCCGGGGTGGCGTCCGGGGCTGCGTCCGGCTGGAGCCCCGGTACGCAGCGGGCCACCCGGGCGGGATCGCGCAGAACGGCGCGGAGACGGTCTGCCGGGACCGGAACGAACACCTGATGCTCCATGTGGTCGAGCCTACCGACGACACCCCCTGCCGCACCCGGTCGGCGGGGCACGGGTTCCGTGTCCCCGCCCGCGGGCCCCCGCACCCGGGCCTGCCCGGGCCCGTCCCGCCGGGGCGCGTCACGAGTACCGCGGACGGGGCAGCGTGGACGGCGGCAGCCCGGGCACCCGCATCCGCGCCGCATCGCGCGCCGCGTCCCGCAGGGACTGCGTGGTCAGCGAGCGCAGCCCCGGCGTGTCCTGGCCGACGCGCAGCTGCGGGGCCCGGTCGCGGCCCGCCAGGACGAAACCCCAGTCCTGCGGTGGTGCGTCGCTCACGCCGGGGCTGCGGTCCGGTCCTGCGGCGAAGCCGGAGCGGCGGCCGCCCGCGCTGTAGGGCACGGTGCGCAGACCGGCGGCGCGCAGGGTGGCTTCGACGGTCCAGTAGGTGTGCGGGCGGGTGACGAGCGGGCCGGCGTGCACGACGATCCGCCCACCGGGGGCCAGGGCGCGGGCGGCGAGCCCGTAGAACTCCTGCGAGTACAGCTTCGTACTGGGCGTGATGCCCGGGTCGGGAAGGTCGGAGACGATGACGTCGAAGCGGCGGTGGGCGGCCGGGCCGCGCAGCCAGCGGAACGCGTCCTGCGTGACGACGCCGAGGCGCGGGTCCTCGTGCGCGCGACCGTTGAGCGCGGACAGCATCGGGTCGGTGCGGGCGAGGCGGACCACGCCGGGGTCGAGGTCGACGACCGTGACGGACGCGACGTCGCGGTGGCGCAGCACCTCGCGGGCGGCGAGCCCGTCGCCGCCGCCGAGGACGAGGACGTGGCGGTGCGGGCCGGTCATGGCGGGGTGGACGAGGGCCTCGTGGTAGCGGTACTCGTCGTAGCCGCTGACCCGCAGCCGGCCGTCGAGGAACAGGTCGAGGGAGCGGGGGGAACCGGTGGCGGGACCGGTCAGCACGAGTTCTTGTATCCCGGTCTGGTGGGCGACGCGCACCTCGCCGCCGTAGACGGCGCGCCGGGCGACCTGCTCGAAGTCGTCGGCGAGGGCGGTGGCGCAGCCGAGGACGACCAGGACGGCGGCATTGGCGCAGACCAGCAGCCAGCGGGAGCGGCGGCTGAGGTCGCGGCGGAACAGCCACAGGACGAGGCCGGCGCCGACGACGGCGTTGACGGTGCCCGTCAGCACGGCGCCGGTGAGCTGGCCGAGCACCGGTAGCAACAGGAAGGGGAAGGCGAGGCCGCCGACCAGGGCGCCCACGTAGTCGGCGGCGAACAGGTCGGCGACGGCCCCGCCCGCGTCCTGGCGGCGGATCCGCTGGATGAGGACCATCAGCAGGGGGATCTCCGCGCCGATGAGCACGCCGATGACGAAGGAGAAGGCGACGAGCGCGGGCCGGGACTCCCCCAGCCAGGCGAAGCTCGCGTACAGCGACATGGCCGAGAGTCCGCCGAGCAGCGCGAGGGCGGCCTCGATCACGGCGAATCCGAAGGCGGGCCGGTTCCGCAGTCGTTTGGCCAGCAGGGAGCCGACGCCCATGGCGAAGACCATGACGGACAGCACGACGGAGGCCTGGGTGACGGAGTCTCCGATCAGGTAGGAGCCGAGGGCGAGCAGTTCCAGCTCGTAGACGAGACCGCAGGCGGCACAGACGAACACGGTGGCCAGGACGAGGAGTCGGCCGGTCCGGGGCCCTACGGGAAGGGCGGCCGGGACGGTCTCCGTGCCCCGCGGCTCCGGAGCCGGGAGCACCCGGCGCGGAACGGAACGGTCGATCATGCAGCGAACCGTACGTCACCGCCCACACACATCAGGTCACCCACATGGGTGTAAGTAGGGTTTCGCTCCCCCCAGTTGGCGCAACCTGTGAGCCGTGCGGGCGAGGCCGGAGCACCACGGGCGCCGGGGCCGGAGCACGGTCACCGGGCGGCGGCCTCCCGGGTACCGGTGTGCGCGCCGGCGCGCACACCGACCCTCGTTCGGGTGGCCACCAACTGGCCTTCCTGTGGGTACGCGTGCCAGGTCCGCCAGCGGACCTGACCCTCGTGGCGCTGCGCGAGCAACGCGGTGAAGGCGTGCGGGCTGCCCGGAAAGGTTCCGGCCAATCCGTTCGGGTGATCCGCGACCAGCGCGAGGAGCTCCTGCGCCCGGCCCGCGAACGAGCCCTGGGACAGGGTCTCGACGCGCGCGGCGAACTCGTACTCCCAGCCGCCCATCCGCTTGGCCACGCCGAGGGGCAGCGGCGTACGGCTGCCGGGCATGCAGGCGACCGTCTCCGAGCAGAGCACCGCCCCCTCCTCGAGGAGCACCTGGTGGGAGGCCCCGAGCAGGCGCAACTCCACCTTTGCACTTGCCAGTTCGAGGTGCAGCACGGCCAGGGCGGGCAGCCGGTCCCGTCCCAGGGCCCAGGCTAGGTCGGCGGCACGCGTGTCGGTGTAGGTGGTCTGGAGGGTCGTGAGCATGAGTCGGCTCCGCAAACGCGCGAGGGAGAGGGGCCGGACCCCGCCAGCGGTAGTCAACGGGTGGGGGGACACCGGCTCGGGTCCACAGGAAGTCCCGGGAGGTCCGGGGACTGGTCTACTCAACCGAGGGAATCATGAAAGGCACGGCACTCACAGCGTTTTTACCCAACATGGTTGGGTTTACATCCCCGCGGGGGCTCCACAGTTCACGTGTTCACCGGCTCCGCCGAACGGGCGGGCCCCGGGCCCTGGAACGGGCCTCGGCGCGGGCCGGGAAGACCGGCCGGGACGCGCCCGGGCACGGTCCGGGCCGACCTCCGCCTCAGCTGCCGCCGCATCCTCCGCCACCGCAGGACGACCCGCTGCTGCAGGACGACGAGGAGCCACAGGAGACCGAGGAGCCGCAGCCGCCCCCGCTGCTCCCGCCGTTGCCGGCCCACCAGCCGTTCCGGGAGCGGCGGCTCTTCTTGAGCGACACGGGAGACCGGGAGACGGCGGCCCGTGACGCGGCGGCGGCCCGACTGCCGGCGACCGCCAGGAGCACCAGGCCGCCGACGGTGACGACGCCGAGCACGATGAAAAAGGCCAGGAGCATGGTCCTCGCACCCCCCTTGCTACGGCCCCCGGTCCCCCGGGGGAGCGGGATCCCCGTCCCGCGTGCCAGGGGGATTCCCCCGCGCCACCGCGGTCAAAGCGCACTTGAGCAAGTCCAGAGGTTCCCCCCAGGATGGCGGCCATGAGCGCTCCCGCAGCCGGCCGCCGGCCCTTCCTCAACCGCCGCCTGGCGTCCTTCGGCACGACGATCTTCGCGGAGATGTCGGCCCTGGCCGCCCGTACCGGGTCCATCAACCTCGGCCAGGGCTTCCCCGACACCGACGGCCCGGCGCAGATCGCCGAGGCGGCCTCCCGCGCCGTGCTGACGGGCCTGGGCAACCAGTACCCTCCGGGCCCCGGCGTCCCGGAGCTACGGGCCGCGATTGCCCGCCACCAGCAGCGGTTCTACGGCCTGTGCTACGACCCGGAGACGGAGGTGCTGGTCACGGCCGGTGCGACGGAGGCCATCGCCGCCTCCCTGCTGGCGCTGCTGGAACCGGGGGACGAGGTCGTCGCACTGGAGCCGTACTACGACTCGTACGCGGCGTGCATCGCGATGGCCGGCGCCACCCGGGTCCCGGTCACCCTGCGCCCGCACGCCGGCGCCTTCGCCCTCGACCTCGACGAGTTGCGCGCCGCGATCACCCCGCGCACCCGTCTGCTGCTGCTGAACAGCCCGCACAACCCGACGGGCACCGTGCTGGGGCCCGCCGAGCTGGCCGCCGTCGCCGAGCTGGCGGTCGAGCGGGACCTACTGGTCGTCACCGACGAGGTGTACGAGCACCTGGTCTTCGACGGCGTCCACACCCCGCTGGCCTCGCTGCCCGGCATGCGGGAGCGCACGGTCACGATCTCCTCCGCGGGCAAGACCTTCTCCTTCACGGGCTGGAAGGTCGGCTGGATCACCGCCGCGCCGCAGCTCGTCGCGGCGGTCCGCGCGGCCAAGCAGTTCTTGACCTTCGTCTCCTCGGGCCCGTTCCAGTACGCCATCGCCGAGGCCCTGGACCTGCCCGACGGTTACTACGACGGCTTCCGTGCCGAGCTCGCCGCCAAGCGCGACCTGCTGTCCGAGGGCCTCGCCGCCGCCGGCTTCGAGGTCTTCCGCCCGCAGGGCACGTACTTCGTCACCACCGACATCACCCCGCTGGGCGAGAAGGACGGCCTGGCCTTCTGCCGGACCCTGCCGGAGCGGTGCGGGGTGGTAGCCATCCCGAACCAGGTCTTCTACGACGACCGGTCCGCCGGTGCCACCCACGTCCGCTGGGCCTTCTGCAAGCGCACCGAGGTCCTCCAGGAGGCGGTGACCCGCCTCCAGCAGCTCGCCCGCTGACCGGCGGGAGGTCGTCAGTGGGCCGCGTACGGCCCGCTGCACGGCCGCCGCGAACGGCGCGAGCCCGGCTGCGCTCCGCGGTGCTGGTGACCGCGGGGCCGGCCGGGCTCGCGTACGGCTACGGGGTGTACCTCCTGGTGATCGCCAGGACGCCTCCCTGACCGCGGGGCGGGACGGGGCGGGACTAGGCGTCCTCGCCGTCCTCCTCGTCGCCCTCGGCGGAGTCGAGGTCCTTCTCCAGGCCGAGCTGCTCCACGAGCCACTTGTCGAACTCGATGGACGCACGGACCCAGCTGACCGTGGAGGACACGAAGTGCTCCAGGCTGACGCCGGTGCCGATCAGCATCTGCGCCTCGCCGATCAGGCGGACGGAGCCGTCGTCGTGGGTGTGGCTGTAGACCTTCGGCCACAGCGTGCGGCGGTTCCAGTCGTCGATGGACTCCAGCAGCCGCGCCTTGTCCTCGATGGCGTGGGGGCGGTCGTAGAAGGTCCGGACGGAGAAGACCTGCTGCTCGTTCTCGCCGCGGAACATGAAGTAGGTGCGGAAGTCCTCCCACGGCGCCGCGAGGTCACCCTCGTCGTCGACGACGTACTTGAGCTCCATCTGCTCCAGCAGCTGCTTGACCAGATCCTGGTCGGGGACCACGGGGCCCGCCGGTCCTGTGGCCTGCGGTTCGGGCTGCTGCCCTCCGAAATTCGGAATCGAGGCCGGGTCGATGCTCACCGTGTTCTTCCCTTCGTGCGGATGTTGTCATCCTCCCCCATTCCTCCTACCCCGTGTCCAGCCCCGCACCGGTGATCCGCTCCGAGCGGACAGGGATGCTCCCCCGGGCAGGGGCGCGCCGGTGCCGCGGCGCCCCTGCCCGGGCTCGGCCGGAGGCCGTCAGAGGGCCTTGCCGACCAGGAGGTCGTCGCCTGCGACGTCCACCCGTACGGTGTCGCCGTCGCGGACCTCGCCGGCCAGGATCTCCTTGGCGAGGCGGTCGCCGACCGCCGTCTGGATCAGGCGGCGCAGCGGGCGGGCGCCGTACGCGGGGTCGTAGCCCTTGTCGGCGAGCCAGGCCAGGGCCTGCGGGGTGACGTCCAGCATCAGGCGGCGGTCGGCCAGGCGCTTGGCGAGGCCGCTCACCTGGAGCTCGGCGATGTGGGCCAGCTCGTCCCTGGTGAGGGCGGAGAAGACGACGAGGTCGTCGAGCCGGTTGAGGAACTCCGGCTTGAACGAGACCCGGACGGCGTCCAGGACGCTCTCGCGCTTCTCCTCGGGTGAGGTGACCGGGTCCATCAGGAACTGGCTGCCGAGGTTGGAGGTGAGGATGAGGATGGTGTTGCGGAAGTCCACGGTGCGGCCCTGGCCGTCCGTGAGCCGGCCGTCGTCGAGGACCTGGAGCAGGATGTCGAAGACCTCGGGGTGGGCCTTTTCGACCTCGTCCAGGAGGACGACGGAGTACGGGCGGCGGCGCACGGCTTCGGTCAGCTGGCCGCCCTCCTCGTAGCCGACGTAGCCGGGCGGAGCGCCGACGAGGCGGGCCACGCTGTGCTTCTCGGAGTACTCCGACATGTCGATGCGGACCATGGCCCGCTCGTCGTCGAAGAGGAAGTCCGCGAGCGCCTTGGCCAGCTCGGTCTTACCGACGCCGGTGGGCCCGAGGAAGAGGAACGAGCCGGTCGGGCGGTCGGGGTCGGCGATGCCCGCGCGGGTGCGGCGTACGGCGTCGGAGACGGCCCTGACCGCCTCGCCCTGGCCGATCAGGCGGCGGCCGAGCTCGGCCTCCATGCGCAGCAGCTTCTGCGTCTCGCCTTCCAGGAGCCGGCCGGCCGGGATGCCCGTCCAGGCGCCGACGACGTCGGCGATGTCGTCGGGGCCGACCTCGTCCTTGACCATGGTGCGCTTGGCGGCCTCCGCCTCGGCCTCGGCCTCCGTGGCCTCGGCGAGCTCGCGCTCCAGCGCCGGGATCTCCCCGTAGAGCAGCTTGGAGGCGGTGTCGAAGTCGCCGTCGCGCTGGGCCCGCTCGGACTGGCCGCGCAGCTCGTCGAGGCGTTCCTTGAGCTCGCCGACCCGGTTGAGGGACTGCTTCTCCTTCTCCCAGCGGGCGGTCAGGCCGCGCAGGTCCTCCTCCTTGTCGGCGAGGTCCTTGCGGAGCTTGTCGAGGCGTTCGAGGGAGGCCGGGTCGGACTCGTTCTTCAGCGCCAGCTCCTCCATCCGCAGGCGGTCGACGGCGCGCTGGAGCTCGTCGATCTCCACCGGGGAGGAGTCGATCTCCATGCGGAGCCGGGAGGCTGCCTCGTCGACGAGGTCGATGGCCTTGTCGGGCAGGAAGCGGGAGGTGATGTACCGGTCGGAGAGGGTCGCGGCGGCCACCAGCGCGCTGTCGTTGATCTGCACCTTGTGGTGGGCCTCGTAGCGGCCCTTGAGCCCGCGCAGGATGGCGATGGTGTCCTCGACGGACGGCTCGGCGACCAGGACCTGCTGGAAGCGGCGCTCCAGCGCCGGGTCCTTCTCGATCCGCTCGCGGTACTCGTCGAGGGTGGTGGCGCCGACCATGCGCAGTTCGCCGCGGGCCAGCATCGGCTTGAGCATGTTGCCGGCGTCCATGGCCGAATCGCCGCCCGCACCGGCGCCGACGACGGTGTGCAGCTCGTCGATGAAGGTGATGATCTGGCCCTCGCTGGACTTGATCTCGGCGAGGACGGTCTTCAAGCGCTCCTCGAACTCGCCGCGGTACTTGGCGCCCGCGACCATCGCGCCGAGGTCGAGCGCGACCAGGCGCTTGTTCTTCAGGGACTCGGGGACGTCGCCCTTGACGATGCGCTGGGCCAACCCCTCGACGACGGCGGTCTTGCCGACGCCGGGCTCGCCGATGAGCACCGGGTTGTTCTTGGTGCGCCGGGACAGCACCTGGACGACCCGGCGGATCTCGTGGTCCCGGCCGATGACGGGGTCCAGCTTGCCCTCGCGGGCCGCGGCCGTGAAGTCCGTGCCGAACTTCTCCAGGGCCTTGTACTGGCCCTCCGGGTCGGGGGTGGTCACCCGCCGTCCTCCTCGTGCGTTCTCGAAGGCGTCCAGCAGCTTCCCCGCCGTCGCGCCTTGGGCGGAAAGGACCCCTCCGGCCGCGCCGCCCTTGGCCGCGACGGCGATGAGCAGGTGCTCGGTGGAGAGGTAGTCGTCGCCGAGCTCCTTGGCCTGCCGGTCGGCCTCGGCGAGTACGGCGAGCAGGTCGCGCGTGGCCTGCGGGGGCGCGACCGTGGAGCCCGTGGCGCTGGGCAGCGCGGCGAGGAGCCGCTCGGCGCCGGACCGCACGGCGGCCTGGTCGGCCTCGGTGGCGGCGAGGAGGTCGGTGAGGTTCTCGTTGTCCTCGCCGGCGAGCAGGGCCAGCAGCAGGTGTGCCGGGGTCAGATCGGCATGGCCGTCCTTGACGGCTCGGGTGGTGGCGTTGTTCAGCGCGTCCCGGCTCTTGTTGGTCAGCTCGGCGTCCACGTGCGGCTTCTCCTCTCCGTGCGGTGATGCGTTTCGGGCTGCATCAGGCGATCTGACACAGTCAACGTGCGCAAAGTTGAGTCTATTCCACTCAAGGCGGGTTTCGGAGCGCGGAGTCGTACTCTCTGCGCATGTCCCACGACGTACTCGACCCGACGCCCGCATACCTCGCCTTCTGGCGGGAACGGCACGTCTGCACCCTGACCACCCCGCGCCCGGACGGCACCCCGCACGTGGTGCCCGTGGGGGTGACGTACGACCCGGAGGCCGGACTGGCCCGGGTGATCAGCAACAAGCACAGCAAGAAGGTCCGCAACGTGCTGGCGGCCCAGGCGGTGGAGCCGGGCTCGGCCCGCGTCGCGGTCTGCCAGATGGAAGGGCGCCGCTGGGCGACCCTGGAGGGCCGCGCGGTGGTCCGCACGGACGAGGAGGCGGTCGCGGACGCGGTCGCGCGCTACGCGGAGCGCTACGGGCGGACGCCGTCGCCCAACCCGGACCGGGTCGTCATCGAGATCACGCTGGACCGGGCGATGGGCCGCGCCTGAGCCCTCCGCACCCGCTCGGGGGGTTCCGGAGGATTCCGGACGGCCCGGGTCCCACCTTGTCCGGTTCGACCACTGGACGCCGAAACCACAACGGCGCCATCGTGGTCAGGTCCACGATGGCGCCGTTGTGTGGGGGAAGCACCTGGAGCGATCTGCAACGACGGGGGAATCGCTTCAGGCACTGCGGGGGGTGGCGGTGGTGATGTCGGGTTCGAAGAGCTGGTGGTCGCGCTGATCGAGGTTGACGAAGACCATGCCGTAGCGCACCTCGCAGCGGACCGGCTGCGGCGCGCCGCGGGGGCGGCGCAGGCAGCGGTACGCCCGCACGTCCTCGTCCTCCTCCCGCGTGATGACGATGGGCTGGCCGAAGAGGGTGACCATCAGCGAATCGCCGACCTGGGGGATGGCCGTCGCGAGGTCGATGAACTGCCAGCCGGAGCGGTAGGCGGAAGCCATTTCGCGGCGGAAGCCGCGGTCATCGGGGGTCATACCGTGCTCTCCACGACAAGGGCTGCGGAATCGGCATCTGCGGGGGTCGAGCGCCACCCGCTGTCCAGCGGGGCCTCACGCCATCCGCTGTCCGCGGAGGGCTCGCGCCACCCGCTGTCCGCGACTGCCGCCCGGATGTCCGTGGCACCTCCGGCGCCCCCCAGCGTGGCCGCGGCGAGTCCCAGACCGGCCACAGCCGAGAAGATGACGGTGGCAAGCGCCGAGCGAAGCATTCTCTTGTTCATGGTCGGCTTCGTCCTCACTTGATGAAATCCTCTCCCCCGCCTGTCAGACGATGGCTCATTCAGGCACGTCGCTGCCACAGGGACGATGCATCATGTTCTTGCATGTTCAGGACCCTGGGGGGTGGAGATTTGGCAATAAACTCAACAAAAGCGACACATCCCCACTCGGTCGCGAACCTGTGCCCCGAGGGAGCGCGTCTCTACACGAGCGCGCTGCGCACCGGTCGCATCGCACGTGGAGACGTGGAAGCCGCACCCTGCCTGCTCGACCTGGCCCTGCTCCAGCCGGATCCTGATGACGTCAATTCGCTGCGCCCGGTTCCACCGGCGGTCGCGCTGGCCCAGCGGCTGCATCCGATCGAACGCGAGATCCGCGAGCGGCACCGCGATTCTCTCGAACTCTCCGAAGCGTTCGAGCCGTTTCTCGCCATCAGCGCACAAGCTCCGGCCAGCACCCACGCCATCACCGTGCTGGAGGGCTTCGACGCCATCAACGCGGCCCTCAACCTGGCCACGGCCGAGTGCCACACCGAGATGCTCACCGTCCAGCCCGGCGGCGCCCGCCCCAGCCTGGAGCTGACGGAGGCCCTGGAACGCGACCAGCCGCTGACCGACCGCGGTGTCCGGATCCGGACCCTCTACCAGCACACGGTCCGTCACAGCCGGGGCACGCTCGCCTACGTGGACATCCTCAAGGCCGGCAAGGTCGAGGTGCGCACGCTGGAGGAACTCTTCGAACGGCTCATCATCTTCGACCGCACGGTCGCCTTCATCCCCGCCAGCGACGACCGCCAGGTCGCCCTGGAACTGCGCCACCCGGGGCTCGTGGACTACCTCATCAAGGTGTTCGAGCAGCTGTGGCACCGCGCGGTGCCGCTCCAGGAGGAAGTGACGTACCAGCCGACCCGGGACGGCATCTCGGGCGTGCAGCGCACCATCGCGCAGCTCCTCGTCGAGGGGCACGTGGACGAGGCCATCGCCCGCCGGTTGGGCATGAACGTGCGCACCTGCCGCGCGCACATCGCGAAGCTCGCCAGCACCCTCGGCAGCGGGAGCCGCGCCCAACTCGGCTTCCTCATCGCCCGGTCGGGGATCCTGGAGGACGACGGTTCCGACTGCTGATGCGGGACGCGCCGACACGCCGAAGGCCCCGCCCGGGACGTGCCCGGGCAGGGCCTTCGTGTCATGTCAGTGCTAGCCGTTCGTCCGCTTCGGGGCGGGACGCCAGACGACCAGGGCGTTGCCACCCACCGGCGGCTGGTACTTGACCAGATCGCGGCGGTACGAGGCGTGCACCTGGGCCTCGCGCTGCTGCATCACGGCAGCCGCGCCCTCCACGGCGGCCGAGAGCTCGGCCACGCGCTGCTGGAGCGCCTCGACCTGGTTCTGGAGTTCGATAATCCGCTTGATGCCGGCCAGGTTGATGCCCTCGTCCTGGGACAGCGCCTGCACCGTGCGGAGCAGCTCGATGTCCCTGGCCGAATACCGCCGTCCGCGGCCCGCCGTGCGGTCCGGGGAGACCAGGCCCAGGCGGTCGTACTGGCGAAGGGTCTGCGGGTGCAGACCCGAGAGCTGGGCGGCCACCGAGATCACGTAGACCGGTGTCTCGTCGGTCAGCTCGTACGCCCCGCCCCCGAATCGGGGCTGCCGTCGGCGGCCGTCCATCTCATGCTCCCTTCGCGGACTCGAACAGCGCGGCGCGCGGGTCGTCCGACTCCGTCGCGTCGCGGTACATCTCCAGCGCCTCGCGGGCCTTGTCCGTCAGCGTGGACGGAACCGCGACCTCCACCGTCACCAGCAGGTCGCCGCGGGTGCCGTCCTTGCGGACCGCGCCCTTGCCGCGGGCCCGCATGGTGCGGCCCGAAGGGGTGCCCGGCGGCAGCTTGAGCGTCACCGCGGGCCCGCCCAGTGTCGGGACCTTGATCTCGGCGCCCAGGGCCGCCTCGGAGATCGAAACCGGGACGGACACCGTCAGGTTGTCGCCCTTGCGCCCGAAGACCGGGTGGCTGCCCACGTGGACGACGACGTACAGGTCGCCGGCCGGGCCGCCGCGCTCACCCGGCGCGCCCTTGCCGCGCAGCCGGATGCGCTGGCCGTCGGAGACGCCCGGCGGGATCCGGACCTGCATGGTCCGCGAGGACTTGGCGCGGCCGCTGCCCTTGCACACCTCGCAGGGGGTCTCCGCGATCAGGCCGCGGCCCTTGCAGTCCGCGCAGGGGTCGGTCAGCGAGAAGCCTCCGCCGCTGCCCCGCGAGACCTGGCCGGTGCCGACGCAGGTCGGGCACACCCTGGGGGTGCCGTTCTTGTCGCCGGTGCCCGAGCACGCCTTGCAGGGGGCCTGGGAGGACATCCGGAGCGGGACCGTGGCCCCGTCCACCGCCTCCGTGAAGGAGAGGGTGACCTCGGACTCGACGTCCTGGCCCCGGCGCGGCTGGGTGCGGGTCCCCGCACCGGCGCCGCCCCGGTTGAACAGGCCGCCGAACACGTCGCCGAGGCCACCGCCGAAGCCGCCCGGGGCCCCGCCCTGGGCGCCCCCGAAGAGGTCGCCCAGGTCGAAGTTGAAGGAGCCGCCGCCCGCGCCGGGACCGGGGCGGAAACCGCCGTTCCCGAACAACGCGCGGGCGTCGTCGTACTCCTTGCGCTTCTTGGCGTCGCCGAGGACGTCGTTCGCCTCGGAGATCTCCTTGAAGCGCGCCTCGGCCTCGGCGTCGCCCTTGTTGGCGTCCGGGTGGAACTCGCGGGCGAGCTTCCGGTACGCCTTCTTGATCTCCGCCTCGGTGGCGTCCTTCGGGACACCGAGGACCTTGTAGTAGTCCTTCTCGACGAAGTCCTTCGTGCTCATCCGCGGTGTCCCTCCTCTCGCGCCGTCACATGATCAGCTTTGCGGACGTCAGCCCTTGTCGGCTGCATCCGCGTCCTTGTCCGCAGGCGTGTCGCCCTCCCCGGACTCGGACTTCGGAGCCGCACCCGGCTGGGGCTCGGCCACCGCGACCCGCGCGGGGCGGATCGTACGCTCGCCGATCCGGTACCCGGGCTGCAGGATCGCCACGCAGGTCGTCTCGGTGACGTCCGGCGCGTACGAGTGCATCAGGGCCTCGTGGATCGTCGGGTCGAAGGGCTCGCCCTCCTTGCCGAACTGCTGCAGACCCAGCTTGGCCGCAGCGGTCTCCAGCGATTCGGCCACCGACTTGAAGCCGCCGACCAGTTCGCCATGGTCCCTCGCCCGGCCGATGTCGTCCAGGGTCGGGAGCAGCTCGGACAGCAGGTTCGCGACCGCGATCTCCTTGACGGCGATGCGGTCCCGCTCCACGCGGCGACGGTAGTTCTGGTACTCCGCCTGGAGCCGCTGGAGGTCACCGGTGCGCTCGGCGAGCGCCGTACGGGCCTGGTCCAGCTGCGCCACCAGGGCCGCGTTCGCGTCCTGGGCGGAGGGGGTGGACTGGTGGGACTGGGCTCCGGAGTCCCCGGCCGGGGCCGCCGGCTCCTCAGTGGAGGAGTCGGCGGTCTTCGGCTCGGCGGCGTCGTCGGGGTTGGCGCCGTTGGGGACTTCGGGCTCCTCCTCGAAACCCGCGGTCTCCTCCGACATCAGGCCGCGCCGCCCTTCGGCTTCTCGTCGTCGACGATCTCGGCGTCGACGACGTCGTCATCGGCACCGCCGGCCTTGGCCTGGCCCGCGTCACCGGCACCGCCGGCGGCCTGGGCGCCCTGGGCATCGGCGTAGATCGCCTGGCCGAGCTTCTGGCTGACCGCGGCGACCTTCTCGGTCGCGGTGCGGATCTCGGCCGTGTCCTCGCCCTTGAGCTTCTCCTTCAGCTCGGCGACGGCGCCCTCGACCTCGGTCTTCACGTCACCCGGGATCTTGTCCTCGTTGTCCTTGACGAACTTCTCCGTCTGGTACACGAGCTGCTCGGCCTGGTTGCGGGTCTCGGCGGCCTCGCGGCGGCGCTGGTCCTCCTCCGCGTACTGCTCGGCCTCCTGGCGCATGCGGTCGACCTCGTCCTTGCCGAGCGAGGAGCCGCCGGTGACGGTCATCTTCTGCTCCTTGCCCGTGCCCAGGTCCTTCGCGGTCACGTGCATGATGCCGTTGGCGTCGATGTCGAAGGAGACCTCGATCTGCGGGACGCCGCGCGGGGCCGGCGGCAGGCCCGTCAGCTCGAACATGCCGAGCTTCTTGTTGTACGCCGCGATCTCGCGCTCACCCTGGTAGACCTGGATCTGCACGGACGGCTGGTTGTCCTCGGCCGTCGTGAAGATCTCCGACCGCTTGGTCGGGATCGTGGTGTTGCGCTCGATGAGCTTGGTCATGATGCCGCCCTTGGTCTCGATGCCGAGGGACAGCGGGGTCACGTCGAGGAGCAGGACGTCCTTGACCTCGCCCTTGAGGACACCGGCCTGGAGGGTGGCGCCGATGGCGACCACCTCGTCCGGGTTCACGCCCTTGTTGGCCTCCTTGCCGCCGGTCAGCTCCTTGACGAGCTCGGCGACGGCCGGCATGCGGGTGGAGCCACCGACGAGGACCACGTGGTCGATGTCGGAGAGCGCGATGCCCGCATCCTTGATCACGTTGTGGAACGGGACCTTGCAGCGGTCCAGCAGGTCCGAGGTGAGCTGCTGGAACTGCGCGCGGGTGAGCTTCTCGTCCAGGTGCAGCGGGCCCTCGGCGGAGGCCGTGATGTAGGGCAGGTTGATCGTGGTCTCCGTGGAGGAGGAGAGCTCGATCTTCGCCTTCTCGGCCGCCTCGCGCAGACGCTGGAGCGCCATCTTGTCCTTGGACAGGTCGACGCCGTGGCCGTTGGCGAACTGCTTCACCAGGTAGTCGACGACGCGCTGGTCCCAGTCGTCACCACCGAGGTGGTTGTCACCGTTGGTGGCCTTGACCTCGACGACACCGTCGCCGATCTCCAGGAGCGACACGTCGAAGGTGCCGCCACCGAGGTCGAAGACGAGGATGGTCTGGTCGTCCTTGTCCAGGCCGTAGGCCAGGGCGGCGGCGGTCGGCTCGTTGACGATGCGCAGGACGTTCAGGCCCGCGATCTCGCCGGCCTCCTTGGTGGCCTGGCGCTCGGAGTCGTTGAAGTACGCCGGGACGGTGATGACCGCGTCGGTGACCTTCTCGCCCAGGTAGGCCTCGGCGTCGCGCTTCAGCTTCTGCAGGATGAAGGCGCTCATCTGCTGCGGGTTGAAGTCCTTGCCGTCCAGGTTGATCTTCCAGTCGGTGCCCATGTGGCGCTTCACCGAGCGGATGGTGCGGTCGACGTTGGTGACCGCCTGGCGCTTGGCGACCTCACCGACGAGGACCTCGCCGTTCTTGGCGAAGGCGACGACGGACGGCGTGGTCCTGGCACCCTCGGCGTTGGTGATGACGGTGGGCTCGCCGCCTTCGAGAACGCTGACGACGGAGTTAGTGGTGCCCAGGTCGATGCCGACCGCACGTGCCATTTCAATTCCTCCAGCTGACTTGAGTGGAACAGACTCAAGAGTGCCCGACACCGCGACCCACGTCAACAGAGGTGAGTGGAGTCGACTCAACTTTTATCCGGGTCTTACGCTCATCCGCAGGTCGAGCCCCTGGTGAACTCCGGGCCGAACCCCCGGCCGACCCCCTGCCGAACTCCCGGCGGACCCCGGCGGACCCCGGCGGACTCGGCGCTGCCCCGCCGGCAGGGAGGGGCCGAGCGGGGGATGCTCGATCCCTCCGCTGCGCGCCACCCGGGAAGCACCCCGGCCGCAGGGCACGGTGCGGGCATGCCGCTGCCGCCGCTCACACTCCCCCCGGTCCGGCGCCCCGCCCGCAGGCCCCTCCCGCTCCGCCGCCTCCTGCGCCCGCCCCGGCTCCCGCGACGCCCCGCCTACCCGGCGAAGCGCGCGTTCGACCTCCTCGGGGCGGCCGCGCTCCTGTGCGCCTTCCTGCTGCCGCTGCTCTTCGCCACCGCCCTGCTGTGCGCGGCCCGGGGTGGCAGCCGGGTCCTCGCCCGCGAGCCCGCGGCCGGGCTGGGCGGCCGACCGTTCCGCACCTGGCGGCTGCGCACGGACGGGGCCGGCCGGGTCGGCCGGGCGGTGCGCCGCTGCGCGCTGGACGGGATGCCCCAGCTGCTGAACGTGCTGCGTGGCCAGATGTCATTGGTGGGGCCGCGCCCCGAAGCGCGTACCGACCGGCCGGACCGACTGTTGGTCCGTCCCGGAATGACCGGATTGTGGCAGGTGAGTACGCGCTCCGACCTCCCCTGGGAGGAGATGGCGCTGCTGGACCGGCACTATGTGGAGAGCCATTGGCTGGGGATGGATCTCGCAATCCTGGCGCAGACCCCTCGGGCGGCCCGTAAACACAGGCATGCCTGAGCGACACAGATCACCGCACGCTCACCTACATTGCGGCGGGGAGAATGGGTAACCTCAAGCCTTGACTCAATAAGTTACTGCTTAGTAAGTCCCGCCCGAGGAGCCCTCCCATGCAACTCGCCGCGATCATCGTGTCGCTGGTCCTGACCGTGGTCGGCGTCGCGCTGCTCGCCCGAGCCGTGGCGCAGATCTACCGGTTCGTGAAACTCGGCCAACCCGTGCCGGCGGGCAGCCGCACGGACGACCCGAAGGCTCGAACGATCACCCTGGTCCGGGAGTTCCTCGGGCACAGCCGGATGAACCGCTGGGGCATCGTCGGCTTCGCGCACTGGTTCGTCGCGATCGGCTTCCTGACGCTGCCCCCGACGCTGGCGCAGGCCTACGGCCAGCTCTTCCAGGCCGACTGGACGCTGCCGATCCTCGGCGGCTTCCTGCCGTTCGAGCTGTACATCGAGTTCATCGGCCTGATGACCGTCCTGGGCATCGTCGTCCTGATGGCGATCCGCCTGATGTCGCTGCCGTCGCGGGCCGGCCGCAAGTCGCGCTTCGCGGGCTCCAAGGCCTGGCAGGCGTACTTCGTCGAGTACGTCATCCTCACCATCGGTCTGGCGATCCTGGCCCTGCGCGGCCTGGAGGGCGCGATCCACCACGTCGACTCGTACGAGCCGGCGTACTTCGTGTCGTACCCGCTGGTGCTGGTCTTCAAGGGCCTGTCCCTGCCGGCCCTGCAGAACGCCATCTACTTCACCGCGATGATCAAGATCGGCACCTCGCTGATCTGGATGATCACCGTTTCGCTGAACACCAACATGGGTGTCGCCTGGCACCGCTTCCTCGGCTTCCCGAACATCTGGTTCAAGCGCAACGCCGACGGCGCCAGCGCCCTGGGCGCGCTCCAGCCGATGACCTCGGGCGGCAAGGAGATCGACTTCGAGGACCCGGGCGAGGACGACGTCTTCGGCGTCTCCCAGGTCGAACAGTTCTCCTGGAAGGGCATCCTCGACTTCTCCACCTGCACCGAGTGCGGCCGCTGCCAGTCGCAGTGCCCCGCCTGGAACACGGGCAAGCCGCTCTCCCCGAAGCTCCTGATCATGTCGCTGCGCGACCACGCGCACGCCAAGGCCCCGTACCTGCTGGCCGGCGGCGGCAAGACCATGGAGGGCGAGGAGAAGGCGACCGCAGAGCAGCTGGCCGGCGTTCCGGCGGCGGCCCTGGCCGAGGCGGAGCGCCCGCTGATCGGCACGGTCGAGGAGAACGGCGTCATCGACCCGGACGTGCTGTGGTCCTGCACCACCTGCGGTGCGTGTGTGGAGCAGTGCCCGGTCGACATCGAGCACATCGACCACATCGTCGACATGCGCCGCTACCAGGTGATGATCGAGAGCGCGTTCCCGTCGGAGGCGGGCACGATGCTCAAGAACCTGGAGAAGAAGGGCAACCCCTGGGGCCTGGCCAAGAAGCAGCGCGTCGAGTGGACCAAGGAGGTCGACTTCGAGGTCCCGATCGTCGGCAAGGACGTCGAGGACCTCACCGAGGTCGACTACCTGTACTGGGTCGGCTGCGCCGGCGCCCTGGAGGACCGGGCCAAGAAGACCACCAAGGCCTTCGCCGAGCTGCTGCACATGGCGGGCGTCAAGTTCGCGATCATGGGCGGCGAGGAGAAGTGCACCGGTGACTCGCCGCGCCGCCTGGGCAACGAGCCGCTGTTCCAGCAGCTGGGCCAGGAGAACGTCGCGATGCTGAACATGGCCTTCGGCGAGGACGACGAGGACGAGTCGACGAAGAAGCCGAAGTCGGCGAAGAAGATCGTCTCGACCTGCCCGCACTGCTTCAACACCATCGCCAACGAGTACCCGCAGCTCGGCGGCGACTACGAGGTCATCCACCACACCCAGCTGCTCCAGCACCTCATCGACGAGGGCAAGCTGGTCCCGGTGACCCCGGTCGACGGCCTGATCACGTACCACGACCCGTGCTACCTGGGCCGCCACAACAAGGTCTACACGCCGCCGCGCGAGATCATGTCCGCCGTCCCGGGCCTGCGCCAGCAGGAGATGCACCGCCACAAGGAGCGCGGCTTCTGCTGCGGCGCCGGCGGTGCGCGCATGTGGATGGAGGAGCGGATCGGCAAGCGCATCAACAACGAGCGCGTCGACGAGGCCCTGTCCCTCAACCCGGACATCGTCTCGACCGCCTGCCCGTTCTGCCTGGTGATGCTGACCGACTCGGTCAACGGCAAGAAGAACGAGGGCCAGGCCAAGGAGTCCGTCCAGGTCGTGGACGTGGCCCAGCTGCTGCTGGAGTCCGTGAAGGCGCCCGCCCCGACCGAGGAAGAGCTGGCCGCTGAGGCCGCCGCGGCTGCGGCGGAAGCCGAGGCCGAGGCGAAGGCCGCCGCGGCTGCGGCGGAAGCCAAGGCCAAGGCGGAGGCGGAAGCCAAGGCCAAGGCGGAGGCCGAGGCGAAGGCGAAGGCCGAGGCGAAGGCGAAGGCCGAGGCGAAGGCGAAGGCCGAAGCGGAAGCCAAGGCCAAGGCGGAAGCGGAAGCTGCTGCTGCTGCCGAGGCCGAGGCCGAAGCGGAGGCCGCGACGGCCAACGCCGAGCAGGCCGAGGCGGACGCCACGGAAACCGAGGCGGCAGCCGAGGCAGCGGAGACCGAGGCCCCCGGGAAGAAGGCCGGAACCGAAGCTCCGGCGGACGCCGCCGAGGCCGAGGAGGCGAAGGCCGAGGAGGCGAAGGCCGAGGAGGCCAAGGCCGAGGAGGCCAAGGCCGAGGAGGCCAAGGCCGAGGCCGAGCCCGAAGCGGTCGAGGACGGGGACAAGGCCGACAGCGCCAAGTAGCCCCGCAGCGGACCGCGTCCCGCACCTCCGCACGAGATCGAGCCGCAGTGGCCGGCCCCCGCCCCGGGGGCCGGCCACAGCGGCGGTCAGGGCCCGGTGGCGGCAGCGCCCCCCCCCCGCGGAG
>NZ_JBHWJJ010000077.1:0-36552 GCF_042732005.1 Streptomyces sp. NPDC059851
GTTACGCGGAGGCCGACCGGGCCTTCCACCGGGAGGTTCTCGCCCTGGACGGCAACGACCAGCTGGTCCAGGTGGCCGAGGAACTGCACCGGCGCTCCCAGTGGCCCCTCCCCGGCGCCCCGCGGGTGCGCCGCGCGGACCTGGTCGCCGACGCCGCGGAGCACTCGGCGCTGCTGGAGGCGCTGATCGCCGGCGACCTGCCGGTGGTCGAGGCCCTGGTCCGCGAACACTTCGCCGGCTCCGCCGCAGCCTGACGCCTGCCGTCGGCCCGCGGCTCCGGCGGGGCTGGTCCGGCCGGCTCCGCGCCCGCCCCCCCGGTTCACCCGTCCGTGCGTAAGCGCGCCGCCGCTTCCGGGGGCCTGCCCCCCCGCACCCCCGCGCCTCAATCGCCGGCGGGTCTGGATTCCGGCTGGTCACCGTCGCCGAAATGCCTGCCCCAGGGCCGGCTGCTCAGCCCCGCCGGCGTGTGAGGTGCGGGTCCGGGCGGAGCCCGGGTGGGGAGGTGAGTCCGGTCAGGTGGCCGGGGCCGGGTGGAGTTGGTCGGCGAGCCAGGTGGGGATGCCGCCCAGGAGGCGGAACAGGCGGCGGGCCTCGGCGCGCAGGCGGCTGGCCTCCGGCTCCGGCTCCGCCTCCGCCAGCGCCGCCAGTGCCGGCGCCGTCCCGACCAGGAATCCCAGCTCCTCGCGGATCCGCAGCGACTCCGCGAAGCCCTTGCGGGCCTCCGCCACCTCGCCGTCCCGCAGGGCCAGCGCGGCCAGGTGCCGCCAGGTGAACGACAGCAGCAGGGTGTCGCCGTTCGCCGCGGCCCCCGCATGCGCGCGCCGGTACGCCGGCCGCGCCGACTGCGGGGCGTCCGCGAGGTGTTCCGCGACCAGCCCCCGCCGCAGGTCCAGCAGGGGGCGGGTCCGGGAGTCCGGGGACAGCAGGGCCGCCGCGCGTCCCAGGGCCGCGCGCGCCTCGTCCGCGCGGTCGCGGACCCCCAGCACGGTGGCCACGTACGCCAGGTGCCCCCGCTCGCAGGCCGCCGCGCCCCGCCCGTCGTCGTCCGCGGCCACCGCCTCGGCGACGCGCAGCGCGTCCTCGGCCTCCGCCCAGCCCTGCCCGGTGAACAGGCACCGCTCGATCAGCAGCGCGGTGCGCTGCACGGCGGCGCCGGCGTCGTCGTCGACATGCGGGGCCAGCAGGGCCGCCGCATCGGTCCAGCAGCCGCGCGAGCGCAGCCGCCATATCGCCCGCTGGAGGGGGTCGTCCCCCCCGGTGGTTCCGGCCCCGGACATGGCGGTGTCCGCCACATTGCCCTCCCCAAAGCAACCAAGCAGCACGTCTTCGAGCCCTGGGGCGAAATGAGAGCACGGATCGGCAGGTTCGGCCAAGGGGTCGGGTGAACTCTTTCACAAAGTCCGGACACCGCGTCAGCACATTCCGGAAGACGCCCCTCCCGCCCCTGCGGCGGAACTGCTCAGCTCATCCGCAGTGCCAGGAAGAAGTCCAGCTTGTCCTCCAGCCGCGAAAGGTCACGCGACGTCAACTGCTCGATTCGCCCGACCCGGTAGCGCAGCGTGTTGACGTGCAGGTGCAGCCGCGTGGCGCACCGCGTCCAGGACCCGTCGCAGTCCAGGAACGCCTCCAGCGTCGGGATGAGCTCGGCCCGGTGGCGCCGGTCGTAGTCCCGCAGCGGGTCCAGCAGCCGCGCCGTGAACGCGCGCCGCACGTCGTCCGGAACGAACGGCAGCAGCAGCACGTGCGAAGCCAGCTCGTGGTGGCCCGCCGCGCACACCCGGCCCGGGCGCGCCGCGGCCACCCGGCGGGCGTGCCGCGCCTCCTCCAGCGCCCCGCGCAGCCCCTCGGCGGAGTGCACGGCCGCGCTGACGCCCAGGGTCAGCCGACCGTCGCCGTCCAGGCCGGCCTGCAGCGGGTCGCGTACGGCGGCCAGCAGCTCGTCGGCGTGCAGCGCGGTACCCGGACCCTTGTCCTCGGCCGGCTCCCCGGGGTGCGCGGGCAGCGGAACGAGCGCGATCGCCTCGTCGCCGGTGTGCGCGACCGCGATCCGGTCCGAGGGCTCCGGACCCGAGGCGGACGGGTCGACGAGGATCTCCTCCAGCAGCGACTGGGCCACCGGGCCGCCCTGGATGTCCCCGCCCTCCCAGTCCACCCGGGCCACGACGACCTGCCAGTGCGGGGCGGCGCCCAGCCCCGGCAGCAGCACCGGGGCCGCCACCCGCAGGCGGGCCGCGATCTCGGCGGGCGCGGCACCCGTCTGGACCAGCTCCAGCACCTCCTGCGCCAGCCGGCGGCGCACCGTGCGGGCCGCGTCGCGCCGGTCCCGCTCGACGGCGATCAGCTGGGTCACGCCCTGCAGCAGGTCCAGCCGCTCGGCCGGCCAGTCGCCCGCGTCCGCCTCGACCGCCAGGAGCCAGTCGGACAGGACGCTCTCGCGCACGTCGCGGCCGCCGGGGGCGGCCGGGCCGCGCCCCGCTCCCCTGATCGGGAACAGCGAGTAGGTAATACCCTGGATGGAGATCCGGTGCGGGCCCCTGCGCCCGGTGCGGACCGCCGCGAGGTGCTCGCCGGCCAGAGCCGCACAGATGGCCGACGCCAGGGGTTCTCCCGCTCCGGCGATCTGCCGGCCCGTCGGGGAGAGCACCCAGGCGCGCAGATCGAGGTCGGTGGTGAGCAGATCGAGCACCACGTCCGGGCCACCGCCCGCGGGACCCGAGGTCATCAGGCGGCGGTGGCGGTCCACGACGGCTGCGAGATCGCCCGCGCGCTCCCCGGAGACCTGCCGTACGACGTACTCGGTGATCGTGGCGAATGCAACGTCCTCGTTCACGGCGAACAGCGGCAGGCGGTGGTGTTCGCACGCCGACACGAGATCGTCGGGGATGTCGCCCAGCTCCGCCTCGCCGGCGGCGAGGCCGGCGACGCCCGCGCTCGCGAGGATTCGTACGAACGGCTCGGAGTCGGCTGAATTTCTTCGCCAGGCCAGGCCGGTGAGGACGAGTTCGCCCCCCGTGAGGTACCGGCTGGGATCCCTCAGGTCGGTCGTCATGACGCCGCGGACCGTCCGGTCGAGTTCTTCCTCGCCGCCCAGCAGCCGCAGCCCCAGCGCCTCGGTTTCCAGCAGTGCGCGCAGCCGCATGGTGTCGCCGCCGATCTGTCTCGAATGTTGCCGTAGGAAATCGGGCAGGTCGTTGCATCCTGCCTTTCATACGAATCTACAAGACGAGGGAGGCCGCCAGCCAACTCCTTCATGGTTTCGGTGACTGCACCCGGGGGACGCCCGGCTTGTGTACTGGCTCCACACCGCGTTAACACCACGTGAACGACCAGTCGAGGGCCCGTCCGCCTCCTGGCTTGAAGTGAACGACCCGATTACAAGAAGAGAGCCACACATGGACTTCCTTCGCCCCGCCAGCTGGGAGGAGGCACTCGCCGCGAAGGCCGAGTACCCGACAGCTGTGCCGATTGCGGGTGGCACCGACATCATGGTCGAGATCAATTTCGACCACCGCCGTCCGGAGTACCTCCTCGACCTCAACCGCATCGACCTGCTGCGGGAGTGGGAGGTGGGCGAGGAGGTCACCAGGCTCGGCGCCTCCGTCCCGTACACCCAGATCATGGAGAACCTGCGGGAAACGCTGCCCGGTCTCGCGCTCGCCTCGCACACGGTCGCGTCCCCGCAGATCCGCAACCGCGGCGGTGTCGGCGGCAACCTCGGCTGCGCCTCGCCCGCCGGCGACTCCCACCCCGCCCTGCTCGCCGCGGGCGCCGAGGTGGAGGTCGAGTCCGTGCGCGGCAGCCGCATGATCCCGATCGACGGGTTCTACACCGGCGTCAAGCGCAACGCGCTCGCCGCGGACGAGCTCATCAAGACGATCCACATCAAGAACGCCACCGGTCCGCAGCAGTACTCCAAGGTCGGCACCCGCAACGCGATGGTCATCGCGGTGTGCGCGTTCGGCCTGGCCCTGCACCCGCAGAGCCGTACGGTCCGCACCGGCATCGGCTCGGCCGCGCCGACCCCGATCCGGGCCAAGGCGGCCGAGGAGTTCTTGAACGCCGCGCTCGACGAGGGCGGGTTCTGGGAGTCCGGCAAGGTCATCACCCCGTCGATCGCCAAGCAGTTCGGTGAGCTCGCCTCCGGCGCCTGCAACCCGATCGACGACGTTCGCGGCACGGCGAAGTACCGCCGTCACGCGGTCGGCATCATGGCTCGCCGCCAGCTGGTCTGGACGTGGGAGCAGTACCGCGGCAGCAACGGCCGCTCGCTTGAAGGGGCTGCGTAACCATGCGCGTCAATTTCACCGTCAACGGTCGTTCGCAGCAGGCCGACGACGTCTGGGAGGGCGAGTCCCTCCTCTACGTCCTGCGCGAGCGCCTGGGCCTGCCCGGCTCCAAGAACGCCTGCGAGCAGGGCGAGTGCGGTTCCTGCACGGTACGCCTCGACGGCGTGCCGGTCTGCTCCTGCCTCGTGGCCGCCGGCCAGGTCGAGGGCCGCGACGTCGTGACCGTCGAGGGCCTCGCCGACTTCGCCAAGCAGCGCGAGGACCACGGCCACTCCTGCGGCACCGGCGCCTGCGGCGGCGCCCAGGGCGTCTCCACCGACGAGGCCAAGCAGTGGACCGCCAAGGGAACCGATTCGCAGACCGGCGAGGGCGCGGAGCTCTCCCCGATCCAGCAGGCGTTCATCGACGCCGGCGCCGTCCAGTGCGGTTTTTGCACCCCGGGCCTGCTGGTCCAGGCCGACGCGCTGCTGGAGAGCAACGCCGACCCGTCCGACCAGGACATCCGTGAGGCCCTCTCCGGCAACCTCTGCCGCTGCACGGGCTACGAGAAGATCCTCGACGCGGTCCGCCTGGCGGCCGCCCGCCAGGGAGAGGCGGTCTGACCATGGCCAACACCCGCACCGCCCCGTCCGGTACGCCGACCAACGTCTCCCAGAAGCACCACCAGGGCGGCATCGGCGAGTCCACGCTCCGCCCTGACGGCACCCTGAAGGTCACCGGCGAGTTCGCGTACTCCTCGGACATGTGGCACGAGGACATGCTGTGGGGCCAGACCCTGCGCAGCCCCGTCGCCCACGCCGAGATCGCGAGCATCGACATCTCCGAGGCGCTGGCCGTGCCCGGCGTCCACTCGGTCCTCACCTACGCGGACCTCCCGGCCGAGATGAAGAACTACGGCCTGGAGATCCAGGACACCCCCGTCCTCGCCAACGGCCGCGTACGCCACCACGGTGAGCCGGTCGCCCTCGTGGCCGCCGACCACCCCGAGACCGCACGCCGCGCCGCAGCCAAGATCAAGGTGGACTACAAGGAGCTGCCGCTCGTCACGGACGAGGCCTCCGCCCTCGCCCCCGACGCGCCGCTCATCCACGAGGGCCGCGACGACCACCACGCCGGCCACGTCCCGCACCCGAACATCGTGCACCGCCAGCCGATCGTCCGCGGCAACGTGGAGGAGGCGCGCAAGCGGGCCGACGTGATCGTCGAGGGCGAGTACACCTTCGGCATGCAGGACCAGGCCTTCCTCGGCCCGGAGTCCGGCCTCGCCGTGCCCTGCGAGGACGGCGGCGTCGACCTGTACGTCGCCACCCAGTGGCTGCACTCCGACCTCCGCCAGATCGCCCCCGTCCTCGGCCTGCCCGAGGAGAAGGTCCGCATGACGCTCTCCGGCGTCGGCGGTGCCTTCGGCGGCCGCGAGGACATCTCGATGCAGATCCACGCCTGCCTGCTGGCGCTCGCGACCAACAAGCCGGTCAAGATGGTCTACAACCGGTTCGAGTCCTTCTTCGGCCACGTGCACCGCCACCCGGCCAAGCTGTACTACGAGCACGGTGCCACCAAGGACGGCAAGCTCACCCACCTGAAGTGCCGGATCGTCCTGGACGGCGGCGCCTACGCCTCCGCCTCCCCGGCCGTCGTCGGCAACGCCTCCTCGCTCTCCGTCGGCCCGTACGTGGTCGAGGACGTGGACATCGAGGCCATCGCCCTCTACACGAACAACCCGCCCTGCGGTGCCATGCGCGGCTTCGGCGCCGTCCAGGCCTGCTTCGCGTACGAGGCCCAGATGGACAAGCTCGCGGCCAAACTGGGCATGGACCCGGTCGAGTTCCGCCAGCTCAACGCCATGGAGCAGGGCACGATCATGCCCACCGGCCAGGTCGTGGACTCGCCCGCCCCGGTGGCCGAGCTGCTGCGCCGGGTCAAGGCCCGCCCGCTGCCGCCGGAGCGCCAGTGGGAGTCGGCGGGCGAGGGCGCGGACGTCCGCGCGCTGCCCGGCGGCCTGTCGAACACCACCCACGGCGAGGGCGTCGTCCGCGGCGTCGGCTACGCGGTCGGCATCAAGAACGTCGGCTTCTCCGAGGGCTTCGACGACTACTCCACCGCCCGGGTGCGACTGCAGACCATCGGCGGCGAGGCCGTCGCCATGGTCCACACGGCCATGGCGGAGGTCGGCCAGGGCGGCGTCACCGTGCACGCCCAGATCGCCCGTACGGAGCTCGGCGTCACCAACGTGACCATCCACCCTGCCGACACCCAGGTCGGCTCCGCAGGTTCGACGTCCGCCTCCCGGCAGACGTACATGACCGGTGGCGCCGTGAAGAACACCTGTGAGGCCGTGCGCGAGAAGGTCCTGGAGATCGGCCGCCGGAAGAACGGTTCCTACCACCCGGCGTGGGCCACCGCCGAGCTCCTCCTGGAGGGCGGCAAGGTCGTCACCGACGGCGGCGAGGTCCTCGGGGACATCGCCGAGATCCTCGACGGCGAGGACGCCATCGACATCGAGCTGGAGTTCCGCCACCGGCCGACCGTCGCCTTCGACCTGGTCACCGGCCAGGGCGACGGACACGTCCAGTACACCTTCGCCGCGCACCGCGCGGTCGTCGAGGTGGACACCGAGCTCGGCCTGGTCAAGGTCGTCGAACTGGCCTGCGCCCAGGACGTCGGCAAGGCCCTCAACCCGCTCTCCGTCGTCGGCCAGATCCAGGGTGGCACCACCCAGGGCCTCGGTGTCGCGGTGATGGAGGAGATCATCGTGGACCCGAAGACCGCGAAGGTGCGCAACCCCTCCTTCACGGACTACCTGATCCCGACGATCCTCGACACCCCGAGCATCCCGGTCGACTACCTGGAGCTCGCCGACCCGAACGCCCCCTACGGCCTGCGCGGTCTCGGCGAGGCCCCGACCCTGTCGTCCACCCCGGCCGTCCTCGCGGCGATCCGGGCGGCGACCGGCCTGGAGCTCAACAAGACGCCGATCCGTCCGGAAGCCCTCACCGGCACCCTCTAGGACGGCGTTCTCCGGGGGCCGTACGGCCCCCGGACCCCAGACTCTCCGGGCGGTGCGGCAGCGGAACGTCCCGCTCTCGACCGCACCGCCCGGAGCACGGAGTCCGGCACACGGGGACCGCACCGCTCGCGGTCCGCCCCACCGGCAGTACCCCCGAAAAGAAGGAAGGGCGGCGCCAGTACCCCGGCACCGTCACCAGTACCGCAGAACCCCCGCAGTACCCGCAGTACACGCAGTTCGCAATCGCGTCGCCTCGGGCCGTCACCCCGGGTCGTGCAGCCAACGGCATTTCCCAAATCCCGCCTCCGCTTCCGGAAAACCTTAGAGCGGGTGCCCCTTTGAACCTTGGGAGTTAGGCACCATGACCCAGTCGTCTGTGGAGCCCAGGACCACCGCGGAAGAGGCCGGCGACGGCTCTCGCAATCCCGCCGGGCGTTCTTGGCTCGACCGGTACTTTCACATCACCCATAGAGGGTCGAACGTCGGGAACGAGGTCCGTGGCGGTGTCACGACCTTCATGGCCATGGCGTACATCCTCCTGCTCAACCCGCTGATCCTCTCCGGCAAGGACGTCGCCGGGGACACCCTGAGCCAGAAGGCCCTGATCACGGCCACGGCGGTCGCCGCGGCCCTGACCACGCTGCTGATGGGCTTCCTCGGCAAGGTCCCGCTCGCGCTGGCCGCCGGCCTGTCCGTCTCGGGTGTGCTGGCCTCGCAGGTCGTCCCGCAGATGACCTGGCCGCAGGCCATGGGCATGTGCGTCATGTACGGCGTCGTGATCTGTCTCCTGGTCGTCACCGGCCTCCGCGAGATGATCATGAATGCGATCCCGCTCGCGCTCAAGCACGCGATCACCATGGGCATCGGCCTGTTCGTCGCCCTCATCGGCCTGGTGAAGGCCGGCTTCGTGCACGAGAACCCCGCCCCGGGCGGCGGCCCGGTGGTCCTCGGACCGACCGGCGAGCTGGCCGGCTGGCCCGTGCTCCTCTTCTCCGTCACCCTGCTGCTGATCTTCATGCTCCAGGCCCGCAAGGTCCCCGGCGCCATCCTGATCGGCATCATCACCGGCACCGTGCTCGCCGCCGTCCTCAACGTCATCGCCGACATCGACGCCAAGGCCTGGGCCAGCGGTCCGCCGGTCCTGGAGGGCTCGGCCGTCTCGATGCCCGACTTCTCGCTCTTCGGCCAGGTCGAGTTCGGCGGCTGGGGCGAGGTCGGCGCGATGACCGTCGGCATGATCGTCTTCACCCTGGTGCTGGCCGGCTTCTTCGACGCGATGGCCACGATCATCGGTGTCGGCACCGAGGCCAAGCTGGCCGACGACAAGGGCCGCATGCCCGGCCTGTCCAAGGCCCTGTTCATCGACGGCGCCGGCGGTGCCATCGGCGGCGTCACCGGCGGCTCCGGCCAGACCGTGTTCGTCGAGTCCGCGACCGGCGTCGGCGAGGGTGCCCGCACGGGCCTCGCCTCCGTGGTCACCGGCCTCTTCTTCGCGGCCTGCATCTTCTTCACCCCGATCACGCAGATCGTTCCCGGTGAGGTCGCCGCCGCTGCCCTGGTGGTCATCGGCGCGATGATGATGCAGAACGCCCGCCACGTGGACTGGGCCGACACCGCGACCTCGATCCCGGTCTTCCTGACCGTCGTGCTGATGCCCTTCACGTACTCGATCACGGCCGGTGTCGCCGCCGGTGTGATCTCCCACGTCGCGATCAAGGTCGCGCAGGGCAAGGCCCGTGAGGTCGGCGGGTTCATGTGGGGACTGACGGCTGTGTTCATCGTCTTCTACGCACTGAACCCCATCGAGGGCTGGCTCGGGGTCCACTGACCCCGACCGAAGGGCACCGACCCTCCACGCATCCCATACTGGAACCCGAACCTCCGAGGAGGCCGCAATGCTGGACATCGCCGAAGAACTGAACCGGTGGGTCGAGCAGGGACGTGACTTCGCCGTCGCCACCGTCGTGGCGGTCGGAGGCAGTGCACCCCGGCAGCCCGGAGCGGCCCTCGCCGTCGACCGCGAGGGCACGGCCATCGGCTCGGTCTCCGGCGGATGCGTGGAGGGCGCGGTGTACGAGCTGTGCCGCCAGGCGCTCCAGGACGGCGAGTCCGTCCTGGAGCGCTTCGGATACAGCGACGACGACGCCTTCGCCGTCGGCCTGACCTGCGGCGGGATCATCGACATCCTCGTCACCCCGGTCCCCGTCGGCGCGCCGGACCGCGAGGTCTTCGCCGCTGCGCTGGCCGCGGCCTCCCGCGGCGAGGCGGCGGCCGTCGCCCGGATCGTCGAGGGCCCGCAGGAGCTCAAGGGCCGCGCGGTACTGGTCCGCGGCGACGGCGGTTCGCAGGGAGGCCTCGGAGGCCACCCCGAACTGGACCGCACCGTGGCCGAGGAGGCCCGCGCCATGCTCGACGCCGGCCGGACCGGTGTGCTGGAGATCGGTGCCGACGGCCGGCTGTGCGGGGAGCCGCTGAAGGTCCTGGTCGAGTCCAGTGTCCCGCCGCCGCGGATGATCGTCTTCGGCGCCATCGACTTCGCGTCCGCCCTGGTGCGGATCGGCAAGTTCCTCGGCTACCGCGTGACGCTGTGCGACGCGCGGCCCGTGTTCGCGACGAAGAAGCGTTTCCCCGAGGCGGACGAGATCGTCGTGGACTGGCCGCACCGCTACCTGGAGGCCGCCGAGGTCGACGGCCGGACCGTCCTGTGCGTGCTCACCCATGACGCCAAGTTCGACGTGCCGCTGCTGCAGCTCGCCCTGCGGCTGCCCGTCGCCTACGTCGGCGCCATGGGTTCGCGCCGCACCCACGAGGACCGCAACCGGCGCCTGCGCGAGGTCGGCGTGACCGAGCTCGAACTCGCCCGCCTGCGCTCCCCGATCGGGCTGGACCTCGGCGCCCGCTCCCCGGAGGAGACCGCGCTCTCCATCGCCGCGGAGATCGTCGCCAACCGGCGCGGCGGCTCCGGGGCGGCCCTGACCGGCGGTCACATCCCCATCCACCCCGACGTCTCCCAGACGGTGGTCGGCAGGATCGGCTCGGTGGCTTGAAGGGGCGGCCACCGGACCCAGGGGGACGGCCGCCGGACCGGCGACCCGCAGGCATGACGGCAACGGGCGCAGCCACAGGGATTGCGCCCTTTTGCTGCACCCCCTATTTTACCGGCGGTAACAGCGCCTGCCTGCAACGGAGTTGAGCGTATGTCCCGGACGCACCGGCCCGCCCGCGCACCCCTGCTCCGTACGCTCCTCGCGGCGGGCGGGCTGGCCGCGGCCGCGCTCGCGGCGGGCGCCGCGACACCGGCCGCCTCGGCGTCCGCGACCGCCGCCGCGCCCCCGGCCCCCGCCGCCGCCCCGTCGGCGCTGCGCGAGGTGCTGTTCGTGGGCAACAACTGGGACGGCACCGCCGACGTCCTCGCCTCCACCGGCAACCTGGAGCGCATCGGCCGGATCAACGTGATCCCCGACAAGGAGGAACGCCTCCGGGAGATCTACCTCAACCCGATCAAGCTGGGCTTCTTCCTCGGTATCCGGCACACCGCCGGTGAGGGCCACGACCAGTTCGTCGACGACATGTACACCACCCCGGACGGCTCCGCCGTCGTCGTCTCCCGCCCCAGCTTCGCCGACGTCGTCTCCCTCGACCTGCGCACCGGCCGGATCAACTGGCGCTTCCCCGTCTCCGGGTACCGCTCCGACCACATGGCCGTCTCGCCCGACGGCACCCGGGTCGCGGTCTCCGCGTCCACCTCGAACACCGTGCACGTCCTCGACATCGCGACCGGCCGCCAGGTCGGCTCCTTCGCCACCGGCGACAAGCCGCACGAGAACACCTTCTCCCGTGACGGACGGCTGATCTGGAACGCCTCCATCGGGGAGGTCAACACCGCCCTGGACGCGCCCTGGCTGGACTGGACGAAGGGCGACCGGAAGTTCACCGTCGTGGACGCCCGGACCTTCCGCACCGTCCGCGTCATCGACATGCGCGAGCGCCTGGACGCCGCCGGCCGCCCGGACCTGTCCGATTCGATCCGGCCGAACGCCTTCACCCCGGACGAGTCGAAGCTGTACTTCCAGGTCTCCTTCTTCAACGGGTTCGCGGAGTACGACGTCGCCTCCGACCGGATCACCCGTGTCAAGACCCTCCCGCAGAACCCCGCCACCAACACCGACCGCACCACCTGGGTCAACGACTCCCGCCACCACGGCATGTCGATGAGCCCCGACGGCACCAAGCTGTGCATCGCCGGCACCATGGACGACTACGCCACCGTCGTGGACCGGGCCACCCTCGCCGAGGGCCCGCTGGTCCCCGCCGACAAGCCGTACTGGGCCACCGTCGACGGCGACGGCACCGGCTGCGTGATCTCCGAGAGCGGTTCCGACCGGGTCACCGCCATCGACTTCGCCACCGGCACCAAGCGGGTGTCCGTCCCCGTCGGCGACCACCCGCAGCGCGTCCGGATCGGCCACGTCCCGGCCGGCTGGACGGGCCCCGCCAGGTGACCCGGCAGGCTCAGGCGGGCCGCCGCCCCACGGCGGCCGCCGACACCCCGGACGCCGGCATCCCGAACGAGGCGTGCCCCGGGCCGGCCGGCAGCGCGCCCGGGGCGCGGCGCAGGTCCTCCTCCCCGTAGCGGCGCACGCTCCGGTGCCAGTGGAGGACGGACGCCATCCAGTCCTCCAGCTCCCGTACGTACGCGTCGAGCGAGGCCCGCGCCGTCCGGTCGAGACCGTGGTCCTCGTACAGCACCGGGAGCTGGTGGTCGCGGATGTGCTCGAACTCGGCGATGCGCTGGACGAGCAGGTCGGACACGATCCGGAACGCCTGCGGGTAGTCGATGTCGAAGAAGTGCTGGGTGACGAGGACGTGGTTGTGCAGCTCGCCCTCGAACTCGACCTCCTTCTGGTACGAGAAGAGGTCGTTGACGAGGCACCCGACGTCGGCGGCGGCGTTCTCCAGCGAGCGCACCGTCCCGTCCCGCCGGACCCCGGGCGGGACCCCGTCGTCCCCGCGGCCCGCCCTGGCCAGGAACATCGTGAGATGGCTGCCGAAGGTGAGACGGCGCATCTCCGCGTAGTCGACCGGGTCGGGGATCCGGTTCACGGCGGTGTTGCCGATCTCCCAGACCCAACTGTCCAGCATTCCGACGAGATGGCCGCGGAACTCCTCCAGGTCCGCCCCGCGAAGCCGGGCCGCCGTCCGGGCCCACAGGTCCTTCAGGCTCCGCTCCAGCACGGTGACCGGCTCCCCGGCCGCCACCCCGCGGACCGGCATCACGGCGAGCAGCCGGTCCGTCGCCGCCCTGGCCGCGCCGGGCGACTTCGACCGCCCGAAGACCCTGGGGTAGTAGTCGTCCGCGTACGTGCCCCAGGCCAGCCACTGCGCGCTCAGGCACAGCGCCTCGGCCGTCGCATCGGGGTCGATGCCCGCGGCGCACAGCGCGAAGTCCATGCCGACCAGCATGTCCTCGGTCCACAGGTCCGAGCCGGGATCGCCCGGTTGCGGCTGCAGCAGGCCCTCGTCCCGGCACCAGGCGACCAGTTCGCGGCGGGCCAGGTCCAGGTGCGGGCTGAGGGACAGCGGGAACGGCGCGACGAGGTCGGGCAGCAGCGACGGCCCCACCTTCCGGTGGGGCACGTGCGTGAAGCTGCGCCGCCGCAGGCCCTCCGAGCGGGGCGTGAGGACGGGCCGCCAGTGGAGGGCCGACGTCGCCGTGCCCCGGGCTCCGGGTAGGAACGGCAGGGTGACCGGCCGGGCCCCGTGCACCCCCTCGTTCATGTACCGGCTGGAGACCGTGTGCCATGCGTGGCCGCCGGACTGCCAGTCCTGCAGGCCCTTCGCGTACGCGAGTACGGCCGCCGCCTCGTCCGGGCCCAGGCCCTGCTGCACGGCGAGGGCGGGCACCTCGGCGAGTGCCGTGTACTCGAACTGCTGGAGCCGGGACGTCAGCAGGTCGTTCGCCAGGTCGGCGGCCTCCTGGGTGGTGCACCCCAGGAAGGTCTCCAGCACCAGCACGGCGTTGGAGAGTTCGCCCTCCTGCTCCACCTCGCGCTGGTAGGAGAAGAGGTCGTTGCGGATGTGCACCGCATCGGAGAACGCGTCGCGCAGCACCTGGAGCGGGCGGGCGTGCGCGACCCGGGCCGGCACCTCCGCGGCCACGTACTCGATCAGCCCCGCCGACCAGGGGGCGCCGCCGACCTTGCGGCGCATCTCGACGTACTCCAGCGGATTGGCGACCCGGCCCATGTTGATGTTGTGGAGCTCCCACATGGACTCGTTGAGGAGGTTCCGCGTGGACTCGGAGAAGCGTTCCCTCCAGTCCATCGACATCGCGGGCACGGTCCGCGTCCACAGGTCCTCCAGGCCCGCCTCGACCGGGTTGGCCGGCTCGGGGAACCCGTCCGCGAGGTCCATCGGCATGAACGCGGCCAGCCCGTCGAGGTACTTCCGGGCGCCCTCGCGGTCCTGGCTGCGCTTGTACACCTCCAGGAAGTGGTCGTCGAAGAAGAACACCCACACGTACCAGTCGGTGACCAGGTTCAGCGCGTCACCGCCGCAGTCGGGGTGGGTGTACGAGCACAGCAGGGCGTAGTCGTGCGCGTCGAGGTCCTCCCGCGTCCAGACACCGGAGCCCTCCAGCATCCCGAAGTCGCGGGCCCACTGCCTGCTGTGGGCCCTGGCGGCCTCCAGACGGGGATTCAGTCGGGCCGGATGGGGCACGTAGAAATCCGGCAGTCGGAACGGCTGCGTCACGGCGGGTCAGGCCTTTCGGTCCGAGGGCGCGGGAGCCCCGGGCAGCGGCCCCCGCACGACATCAGCACGGCCCTACCCCGGCTCCGCCCCGGACAAGGGTGAGTTCACCGCTTCAGGTGACACGTCCGCCGATCCCCGGCGCGCCGGCCCACCAGGGGGTGGCCGGCGCACCGTGGCGTCGGGCGGAGGTGCGGGGCGGGCTACTCGGCCTCGGACTCCAAGTTGCCCTCCGAGTCGAGGTAGACCTGGCGCAGGGCCTCCAGGACCTGCGGGTCCGGCTTCTCCCACATGCCGCGGGACTCCGCCTCCAGCAGCCGCTCCGCGATGCCGTGCAGGGCCCACGGGTTGGCCTCCTCCAGGAAGGCGCGGTTCTCCGGGTCCAGGACGTAGGTCTCCGTCAGCTTGTCGTACATCCAGTCCGCGACCACGCCCGTCGTGGCGTCGTAGCCGAACAGGTAGTCCACCGTCGCAGCCAGCTCGAAGGCGCCCTTGTAGCCGTGGCGGCGCATCGCCTCGATCCACTTCGGGTTGACCACGCGGGCACGGAAGACGCGGCTGGTCTCCTCCACCAGGGTGCGGGTCTTGACCGTCTCCGGGCGGGTGGAGTCGCCGATGTACGCCTCCGGTGCCGTGCCGCGCAGCGCGCGGACCGTCGCCACCATGCCGCCGTGGTACTGGAAGTAGTCGTCCGAGTCGGCGATGTCGTGCTCGCGGGTGTCCGTGTTCTTCGCGGCCACCGTGATGCGCTTGTACGCCGACTCCATCTCGGCCCGGGCCGGACGGCCCTCCAGGCCGCGGCCGTACGCGTAGCCGCCCCACACCGTGTAGACCTCCGCGAGGTCGGCGTCCGTACGCCAGTCCCGGGAGTCGATCAGCTGCAGGATGCCCGCCCCGTACGTACCCGGCCGCGAGCCGAAGATACGGGTCGTCGCGCGCCGCTCGTCGCCGTGCTCGGCGAGGTCCGCCTGGGCGTGGGCCCGCACGAAGTTCTGCTCCGCCGGCTCGTCCAGGGACGCCACCAGCCGTACCGCGTCGTCCAGCAGGCCGATCACGTGCGGGAAGGCGTCCCGGAAGAAGCCCGAGATGCGCAGGGTCACGTCGATGCGGGGGCGGCCCAGCTCCGCGAGCGCGATCGGCTCCAGGCCGGTCACGCGCCGCGAGGCCTCGTCCCAGACCGGGCGGACGCCCAGCAGGGCCAGGGCTTCCGCGACGTCGTCGCCCGCCGTGCGCATCGCGCTCGTGCCCCACAGGGAGAGGCCGACGGAGGCCGGCCACTCGCCGTTGTCCGTGCGGTAGCGGGTCAGGAGGGAGTCGGCGAGCGCCTGCCCGGTCTCCCACGCCAGGCGGGACGGGACGGCCTTCGGGTCGACCGAGTAGAAGTTCCGGCCGGTCGGCAGCACGTTCACCAGGCCGCGCAGCGGCGAGCCGGACGGGCCCGCCGGGACGAACCGGCCGTCGAGGGCCGCCAGCACGTGCGCGATCTCGTCGGTCGTGCCGGCCAGCCGCGGCACCACCTCGCGGGCCGCGAAGTCCAGCACGGCCGCCACGTCCGCCGAACGGCCCGCGGCGACCGTGGCCACCGCGGCCGGGTCCCAGCCGGCGTCCTCCATCGCCTCCACCAGCGCCCGGGCCGTCTCCTCCACCGCGTCGGCGGACGTACGGGTGGCCGCGGACTCGTCCAGGCCGAGCGCCTCGCGCAGGCCGGGCAGGGCCGTCGTACCGCCCCAGATCTGGCGGGCGCGCAGGATCGCCAGGACCAGGTTGACGCGGGACGCGCCGGTCGGGGCACCGCCCAGGACGTGCAGGCCGTCGCGGATCTGGGCGTCCTTCACCTCGCACAGCCAGCCGTCGACGTGCAGCAGGAAGTCGTCGAAGCCGTCGTCGTCCGGGCGCTCGTCGAGCCCCAGGTCGTGGTCCAGCTTCGCCGCCTGGATCAGCGTCCAGATCTGCGCCCGGATCGCGGGGAGCTTCGCCGGGTCCATGGAGCTGATCTGGGCGTACTCGTCCAGGTGCTGCTCCAGGCGGGCGATGTCGCCGTACGACTCCGCACGCGCCATCGGCGGCACCAGGTGGTCGACCAGGGTGGCGTGCACGCGGCGCTTGGCCTGGGTGCCCTCGCCCGGGTCGTTGACCAGGAACGGGTAGACGAGCGGCAGGTCGCCGAGCGCGGCGTCGGGCGCGCACGCCGCCGACAGGCCGGCGTTCTTGCCCGGCAGCCACTCCAGGTTGCCGTGCTTGCCCAGGTGGATCATCGCGTCGGCGCCGAAACCGCCGTCCTCGGCACGGGCCTGGATCCACCGGTACGCGGCCAGGTAGTGGTGCGAGGGGGGCAGGTCCGGGTCGTGGTAGATCGCGATCGGGTTCTCCCCGAACCCGCGGGGCGGCTGGATCAGGACCAGCAGGTTCCCGCGGCGCAGGGCGGCGAGGACGATGTCGCCCTCCGGGTTCTGCGAGCGGTCCACGAACATCTCACCGGGCGCCGGACCCCAGTGCTCCTCGACCTGCTCGCGCAGCTCGGCCGGCAGTTCGGCGAACCACCGCCGGTAGTCGGCGGCCGGGATCCGGACCGGGTTGCGGGCGAGCTGCTCCTCGGTCAGCCAGTCCTGGTCGTGGCCGCCGGCCTCGATCAGGGCGCGGATCAGCTCGTCGCCGTCACCGGACAGCAGGCCCGGGATCTCCTCGGCGGGGCCGAAGTCGTAGCCGGCGTCCAGGAGGGCGCGCAGCAGCACCATCGCGCTGGCCGGGGTGTCGAGGCCGACCGCGTTGCCGATCCGCGAGTGCTTCGTCGGGTAGGCGGACAGGACCAGCGCGATCTTCTTGTCGCCGCGGGCGATGTGCCGGAGCCGGGCGTGGCGTACGGCGATCCCCGCGACGCGGGCTGCCCGCTCGGGGTCCGCCACGTAGGCGGGCAGACCGTCCTCGTCGAACTCCTTGAACGAGAACGGGACGGTGATCAGGCGTCCGTCGAACTCGGGCACGGCGACCTGCGTCGCGGCGTCGAGCGGCGACAGGCCCTCGTCGTTCTCCTCCCAGGCGCTGCGCGACCCGGTCAGGCACAGGGCCTGCAGGACCGGCACGCCCAGCCGGGCGAGCGCGCCCGCGTCCCAGGACTCGTCGTCGCCGCCGGCGGAGGCGGTCGCGGGGCGGGTGCCGCCGGCTGCGAGCACGGTGGTGATCACCGCGTCGGCCGCCTCCAGGGCGGTCAGCAGCTCCGGCTCCGGGGTGCGCAGGGAGGACACGTACAGCGGCATCGGGGATCCGCCCGCCGCCTCGATCGCGTCGCACAGCGCGTGCACGAAGGCCGTGTTGCCGCTCATCTGGTGGGCACGGTAGTAGAGCACTGCGATCCGCGGGCCGGCCGCGGCGGTGGACGCCGCTGCCGCCGGCTCCGGGCGTTCCAGGGCGCCCCAGGTGGGGGCGGCGGCGGGCGGCTCGAAGCCGTGCCCGGTGAGCAGGACGGTGTCGGACAGGAAGCGGGCCAGCTGCTCCAGGTTGGCGGGGCCGCCGTGCGCCAGGTAGGCGTGCGCCTCGGCCGCGATGCCGATCGGGACCGTCGACGCCTCCATCAGCTGTGCGTCCGGGGCCTGTTCGCCGGTCAGCACGACGACGGGGCGGGTCTGCTCGGGGGCCAGCAGCAGGTCCAGGCCGTCCTGCCAGGCGCGCAGACCGCCGAGGAGGCGCACGACGACCAGGTCGACGCCGTCGAGGAGGCCGGGGAGGTCGTCGAGGGGAAGGCGGGAGGGGTTCGCGAACCGGTACGGCACCGGGCCGTCCGCGGCCGCTCGGGCGCTGAGCAGATCGGTGTCGGACGTCGACAGCAGCAGGATCATGCGGCGGCAGGCCTTCCTCGGGGTTTCCGCGCCCCGGGCAGTGAGGACGGCGGGAGTTCCTGACTCACCCGGGTCGGCGGCTGCTCTGCCGGGTTCACAGTGGCGGGACCGCGCCGGAATCGCACCGGGCTTCCTCCCATGTCGCCGTCCTCGGCGATGAGCGGGCCGAATGGCACGCCGAAGGTCATCTTAGGTGCCGCTGCCCCGGCCGGGGAGTGGGGGTCGCGGCGCCGGCGCCAGGCGGGGCGGGAGAGGCCCATGAGCCGGTACCGCCCCTGGTGGGCGGGGGCGCGGGGGACTCCGGCGGGGCGTGCGCGGTCGTGCGTGTGCGGTTGTGCGGCGGGGCGTGGGGCGGGCGTGCGCGGTCGTACCGCGAAGTGCGCGGCGGCGGTGCGCCGGAGTGCGGAGGCGGGGGCGCGGCGGGCACGTGGCGGGGCGGCGGCTGGAGACGGGCCGTGGCCGGGCCGTGGCCGGGTGGGGGTGCTGGGAGGAGGCGGTGGTGGCCGCAGGTCGGGGGTGGTGACGGCCACAGGTCGAGGGTCCGGATTCGTGGGTATGCTCGCCGCCATGCCCACACCCCCCTCCGCCCCCGCAGCACGGGACGAACCCGTCATACGGGAGCGCGGTGACGCCTGCCCCGGCGCACTGCGCCTCCACGCGGCCGACGACGGGTACCTGGCCCGGGTGCGGATCCCCGGCGGGATGCTCGGCGAGGAAGCGGCCCGGCTGCTCGCCGACGCCGCCGACCGGCTCGGCGACGGGCACATCGACCTCACCTCGCGCGGCAACGCCCAACTCCGCGGGCTAGGCGCGAGCTGCGGCGGCGAACTGGCCGAGGTACTGGACCGGGCCGGGCTGCTGCCCACCCCCACCCACGAGCGGGTCCGCAACGTCGTCGCCTCGCCGCTGACCGGCCTGGACGGCCGCGGCCTGCCCGACGTGGCCCCGTGGGTGGCCGAACTGGACCGGCTTTTGTGCGCCGACCCCGACACGGCAGCCCTGTCGGGCCGCTTCCTGTTCGCCCTCGACGACGGCCGCGGCGACGTGGCCTCATTGGATGCGGACGTCACCGTCGTCGCCCGCGACGCCGAACACGCCCTCCTGTACGTCGCGACCTCCCCGGCCGCACCGACTGCCGTCCCGGCCCCTGTCGACGCGGCCGCGGACGGTCCGACGCCTGGTGGTGCCGACGGTTCGGCGGGCGTTGCGGAGCGGGCGGTGCTCGTGTCCGCGGCCGATGTGCCGCGCGCTGCCGTGGCCGCCGCACGGTACTTCCTCGACGCGGTTCGCGCCGCCGGTACGCGCGCCTGGCGGGTCGTCGAACTGCCTGCCGAACACGCCCTGCACGCCGCCGGGTTGGCGGACCGTCTGAAGGCCGTCGGCGTACCGGCAACCGCCGTCACCGCGCCCGGGCCCGTGCCCGCTGGGGTCGGTGGTGCCGCCGTCCCCCAGGGCGTCCGGAGTGCGGGCGCGGCCCGCCCGGACGGGCCGGGGCCGGAGCCCGGGCTCGTCGGTGGTGTCGGTGGTCTCGGCGGTGTTGGAGGGAGCGTTGCCGTCAGCGTCGTTGCGCCGCTCGCGCGGCTGACCACCGCTCAGTGGAGACTGCTGGCAGGGCTCACCGGCCGCATGCGGCTCACGCCCTGGCGCGGGATCGTCGTCCCCGGCCTGCCCGTCGACCGGGCCCCGCAGGCACTGGCGGCGCTCACCGCCGCCGGGCTCGTCACCGATCCCGACGACCCCTGGCGTTCCGTCACCGCCTGTACCGGACGGCCCGGTTGCGCCAAGTCGCTGGCCGACGTCCGCGCCGACGCCCGGGCCGTTGCCGCCCGCGCGACCGGGCCGCTGCCCGTGCACTGGTCCGGCTGCGAGCGCCGCTGCGGGCATCCCCGCGGCACCGCGTGGGTCGACCTCGTCGCCACCCCGGCCGGCTACGACCTCTCCGTCGCCGGCGGCAGTCCCCCGCACCTCGGCGGCCTCAAGACTCCCGACCACCTGGCCGCGGCCCTCGCGTCCGCACGCCGCACCACCTCCCACGACGACGCAGCGAAGAAATGAGCGAGTACACAGTGTTCGAGTACGAGAAGGACGGCGCGGAGATCTACCGCCAGTCCTTTGCCACGATCCGCGCCGAGGCGGACCTCTCCGGGCTGCCCGCCTCCGTCGCACAGGTCGCGGTGCGCATGATTCACGCCTGCGGAATGACCGACCTGCCCCGGGACCTCGGCTACACGCCGGAGGTCGTCCTGCGCGCCCGCGCCGCCCTGCACGCGGGCGCGCCCATCCTCTGTGACGTGCAGATGGTCGCCAGCGGCGTCACCCGCAAGCGGCTGCCCGCCGACAACGAGGTGATCTGCACCCTCTCCGACCCGGCCGTCCCCGCCCTCGCCCAGCGCATGGGCACCACCCGCAGCGCGGCCGCCCTCGAAGTGTGGCGCGACCGCGGCCTGCTGGAAGGCTCCGTGATCGCCGTCGGCAACGCGCCGACCGCCCTGTTCCGGCTGCTGGAGATGATCGAGGAGGGCGCGCCGCGCCCGGCCGCCGTCATCGGCGTGCCCGTCGGCTTCATCGGTGCCGCCGAATCCAAGGACGCCCTGGCCGCCCACCCCTCCGGCCTCGACCACCTCATCGTCCGCGGCCGGCGCGGCGGCAGCGCCATCGCGGCCGCCGCCCTCAACGCCATCGCGAGCGAGGAAGAATGAGCACCACGAGCACCACCACCAGCGCCGCCAGCACCGCCAACAGCACCAAGGGCCGCCTGTACGGGGTCGGGCTCGGTCCCGGTGACCCGTCCCTGATGACCCTGCGGGCCGTCGAGGTGATCGGCGAGGCCGATGTCGTCGCCTACCACAGCGCCCGCCACGGCCGCTCCATCGCCCGCTCCATCGCCGCCCGCCACCTGCGCGCGGACCACATCGAGGAGCCGCTGGTCTACCCGGTCACCACGGAAACCACCGACCACCCCGGCGGCTACCAGGGCGCGATGGAGGAGTTCTACGAGGCCTCCGCCGCCCGCCTGGCCGCCCACCTGGACGCCGGCCGGACCGTGGCGGTCCTCGCCGAGGGCGACCCGCTCTTCTACGGCTCGTACATGCACATGCACAAGCGGCTCGCCGACCGCTACGAGGCCGAGGTCATCCCCGGCGTGACCTCGGTCAGCGCCGCCGCTGCCCGCCTGGGCACCCCGCTCGTGGAGGGCGAGGAGGTGCTCACCATCCTCCCCGGCACCCTGCCCGAGGAAGAGCTCACCGCCCGCCTGGCCGCCACCGATTCCGCGGTCGTCATGAAGCTCGGCCGCACCTTCCCCGCCGTGCGCCGTGCCATGGAGGGCAGTGGCCGCCTCGCCGAGGCCCGCTACGTCGAGCGCGCCACCATGGAGGGGGAGCGGACCGGCGTCCTCGCGGACACCGACCCCGACACCGTCCCGTACTTCGCCGTCGCCGTCGTACCCAGCCGCATCGGCAACCCGGGCAGCGTGCCCTCCGGGCCCGGCGAGGTCGCCGTCGTCGGCACCGGACCGGCCGGGCCCCTGTGGCTCACCCCCGAGACGCGTCGGGCGCTGTCCGACGCCGAGGTCCTGATCGGCTACACCACGTACCTGGACCGGGTCCCCGCCAGGCCGGGGCAGATCCGGCACGGCTCCGACAACAAGGTCGAGTCGGAGCGCGCCGAGTTCGCGCTCGACCTGGCCCGGCGGGGCCAGCGGGTGGCCGTGGTCTCCGGCGGGGACCCGGGCGTCTTCGCCATGGCCACCGCCGTCCTGGAGGTCGCCGCGCAGCCGGAGTACAAGGACGTGCCCGTACGGGTCCTGCCGGGCGTGACCGCCGCCAACGCCGCGGCTGCCGCCGCCGGGGCCCCGCTCGGCCACGACTACGCCACCGTCTCCCTGTCCGACCGGCTCAAGCCGTGGGAGGTGATCGCGGAGCGGCTGCGCGCCGCCGCCGCGGCCGACCTGGTGCTCGCCCTGTACAACCCGGGCTCGCGCAGCCGGACCTGGCAGGTCGCCAAGGCACGCGAGCTGCTGCTGGAGCTCCGCTCGCCGCAGACCCCGGTGGTCGTCGCGCGCGACGTGGGCGGCCCGGAGCAGTCCGTCCGCATCGTCACGCTCGGCACGCTGGAGCCCTCCGAGGTGGACATGCGCACGATCCTGCTCATCGGCTCCTCGCAGACGCAGGTCACGGAGCGGCCCGACGGCTCGTCCATCGCCTGGACCCCGCGCCGCTACCCCTGAGCGGGCGAGCGGGCGAGCGGGCGATGGGCGAGGGGGTGAGTGGGCCGCGCGGGTCCGGGTGCGGCAGCGCCCCGGGCCCGCGGCTGGCCGCCGGACGGGTGGTGGGCGGCGGTGCGGTCGGGCGCAGTGGGCGGGGGTTCGGGGCTTCCCGGCCGCCCATCGTCCTTCCGGTGCGGGCCGGGAGGTTTCGTTTCAGGAGCGGCCGTGGTGGGAAGGGGCGGGCATCGTTCCCCTCGCCCCTTCACGCCTTCCAGAGGGCCGTCCGGCATCCGCCGAGCGGTGTCCGACGCCCCGGATCGCTACGTGGTCCTCGGTGTTCGGCGGCTGACGGAGAGTACGGTCTTCCCCGTCCGTGAGACCCGGACCGGCTCCGGTGGGGTCGTTCGGGTAGCCGTTGCACGCTTGCGGTGAAGCCCTCAGCCCGCGGCTGCGTACAGCCAGTCGGCCGCTGCTGCCGCGGTGCCGGCCTCCGGGATGCCCTCGGGGACCGGCGGTCGGCGGACGACGAGGACCGGGACGCCGGCCTCGCGGGCCGCGGTCAGCTTGGGGGCGGTGGCCGAGCCGCCGCTGTCCTTGGTGACCAGGAGGTCGATCCGGTGCCGGGCGAGCAGCCCGCGCTCGTCGGCGAGGGTGAACGGGCCGCGGTCCAGCAGCACTTCGAGGCGCGGGGGCACCGGACCGGCCGGGGGGTCCACGGAGCGCACGAGGAACCACGGTTCGGTGAGGTGCGCGAAGGCGTGCAACCCCGTGCGGCCCGTGGTGAGGAAGACCCGGCCGACGCCGAGTCCGGGGAGGAGGGCCGCCGCCCCGTCCAGGTCCGACGCGAACGTCCAGTCGTCACCGGGGCCCGGGGTCCAGCCGGGGCGGCGCAGCGCCAGCAGCGGTACCCCCGTGAGGGCCGCGGCCCGGGCCGCGTTGAAGCTCATCCGTTCCGCGAAGGGGTGGGTGGCGTCCACCAGGTGGGTGACGCCGTGCTCGGCGATCCAGGCCGCAAGCCCCTCCGGCCCGCCGAATCCGCCGATGCGGACCCCGCCCGGCGGGAGCACCGGCGCCGCGACCCGCCCGGCCAGGGACGTGGTCACCCGGAAGGGGAACGGGGCCGCGGTCGCGGCGGGTCCGGCGGTCAGCGCCTCCGCGAGGCGGCGGGCCTCCGTGGTGCCGCCCAGGACGAGGACGTGCGGTCCGGCGGGCGGCTCAGCAGACATGCCGGTCGCGTTCGGGGGAGTACAGGTGGCTGTCGCGGAACTGCTCGGCGCCGAGCGTGCGGCCCACCACGATGACCGCCGTGCGGACCAGGCCCGCCTCCTTCACCTGGTCGGCGATGTCGGCCAGCGTGCCGCGCAGGATCAGCTCGTCGGGGCGGCTGGCCATCGCCACTACTGCCACGGGGCAGTCGGCCCCGTAGTGCGGCAGCAGTTCGTCGACGACCCGGTCCACGTAGCGCGTGGCCAGGTGCAGGACGAGGAGCGCGCCGCTGCGGCCCAGGGTGGCCAGGTCCTCGCCCGGCGGCATCGGCGTGGCCTGCTGGGCGATCCGGGTCAGGATCACGGTCTGGCCGACGGTGGGGACGGTCAGTTCCCGCTTCAGCGAGGCCGCCGCCGCGGCGAACGCGGGCACGCCGGGCACCACCTCGTACGGGATGCCGGCCGCGTCGAGCCGTCGCATCTGCTCGGCGACCGCGCTGAAGATGGACGGGTCGCCCGAGTGGAGCCGCGCCACGTCCTGGCCCGCCTCGTGGGCCCGTACGCACTCGGCGATGATCTCGTCGAGGTTCAACTGTGAGGTGTCGACCAGGCGGGCGCCGGGCGGGCACTCGGCGAGCAGCTCGCGCGGGACGAGGCTGCCTGCGTACAGGCACACCGGGGCGGCGGCCAGCGTCCGGGCACCGCGCACCGTGATCAGGTCGGCGGCGCCGGGGCCCGCACCGATGAAGTACACGGTCATGTCTGCTGATCCTTCTCGTTCGCGCGGGTGTCCGCATGGGCGTGGGCCGGCGCACCGGCCGGAGCGTGCTCGTTCCCGGCCGGGTCCCGGGGCTTGGTGACGGACCACTGGGTGACCGGCATCGCCTGCCGCCAGCCCGTGAAGCCGCCGACCGGCACCGCGTGCGCGACGGCCAGCTTCACCAGGTCGCCGCCGTGCCGCCGGTACCGCTCGGTGAGGACCGCCTCCGATTCGAGGGTGACGGTGTTGACGACCAACCGGCCGCCGGGGGCCAGGGCCGCCCAGGCGGCGTCCAGCAGGCCGGGAGCGGTCAGCCCGCCGCCGATGAACACCGCGTCGGGGGCCGGGAGCCCGGCCAGTGCCCCGGGGGCGGCGCCGGTGACCACCCGCAGCCCGGGTACGCCGAGCGCGGCCGCGTTGCGGGTGATGCGGGTCGCCCGCTCCGGGACGCGCTCCACCGCCACCGCCCGGCAGGAGGGGTGCGTACGCATCCACTCGATGCCGATGGAGCCGGAGCCGCCGCCGATGTCCCACAGCAGCTCGCCGGGGGCGGGGGCGAGGGCGCACAGGGTCGCGGCCCGTACGTGGCGCTTGGTCAGCTGGCCGTCGTGCTCGTACGCGGAGTCGGGCAGGCCCGGGGTCGCGCCGAGCCGCGGGCCGGGTGCGGCAGGGTCGCGGCGGCAGTCCACGGCCACCACGTTCAGCGCGTCGCCGGGCGGGTGGTCCCAGCTGTCGGCCCGGCCCTCGTGCGCGTCCTCGCGCTCGGAGCCGAGCTGTTCCAGCACCCGCATCCGGCTCGGGCCGAAGCCCCGCTCACGCAGGAGAGCGGCGATCTCGTTCGGGGTCGCTGCTCCCGCGCTGAGCACCAGCACGCGCCGCCCCTCGTACAGGGCGGCCGCGAGCCGGGCCACGGGGCGGCCGACCACCGTGACGACCTCGGTCTCCTCCACCGGCCAGCCCAGGCGGGCGCAGGCGTACGACACCGACGACGGGTGCGGGTGGACCAGCAGCGCCCCGGGCCCGAGCTCCTGCGACAGCGCGCGCCCGATCCCGTAGAACATGGGGTCGCCGCTGGCGAGCACCGCGACCCGGCGTCCGGCGTGCTCCGCCATCAGCTTCGGCACCGCCGGCCGCAGCGGGCTCGGCCACGCCACGCGCTCGCCGCGGCAGTCCGCGGCGGGCAGCAGGTCCAGCTGCCGCGGCCCGCCGATCAGCACCTCGGCCGAGGTGAGGGCGGAGCGCGCGGCGGCGGTGAGCCCGGCCCAGCCGTCGGCGCCGAGGCCGACGACCGTGACGGGTATGGGGGGCGGCGGCGGTGCGGGGCTCACTGCGCGGTACCTCGGGGCGTCGGGGACGGGGGCTGACCACCCGCGGGTCAGGGAGCTGACCCGCCGGGAGGGGACGGACCCGCAGCCTACTGGCCGGGAGGCCCGACACCGGGTCCACCCCCGCACAGGACCGGGCTACCCTCGGTAACTCGCCGCCGTGAGGACAGTGAGGGAGCTGACATGCCCGCCTGGAGTGCCTGGAGTGCCCGGAACATCCCCGACCAGAGCGGCCGCACCGCCGTCGTCACCGGCGCCAACAGCGGCATCGGCTACGCGGCCGCCCGGGAACTCGCACGGCGCGGGGCCGAAGTGGTCCTGGCCTGCCGCAGTGCGGCGCGCGGCCACGCCGCCGCCATCCGGCTGCGTTCCGAAGTTCCCGGCGCGGAAGTGGAGTTCGCCCACCTGGACCTGGCCGACCTGGGCTCCGTACGGGAGTTCGCGGAAGGCTACGCACGCCGCCGGCCCGCCCTCGACCTCCTCGTGAACAACGCGGGCGTGATGGCCCTCCCGTACGGGAGGACCGCGGACGGCTTCGAAACCCAGTTCGGCGTCAACCACCTCGGCCACTTCGCCCTCACCGGACTGCTCCTGCCGCGGCTGCTCGACGCGGCACCCGGGGCCCGGATCGTGAACGTCTCCAGCGGCCTCCACGTCCTCGGCGACATCGACCACGACGACCTGGGCAGCGAGCGCCACTACCGGCGCTGGATCGCGTACGGCCGCTCCAAGACCGCCAACCTGCTCTTCACCCACGAGCTGGCCCGGCGCCTCGCGGCCGCGGGCTCCACCATCGTGGCCGCCAGCGCCCACCCCGGGTACGCCGCCACCAACCTGCACGCGGGCGCCTCACGGCAGGGCGCGGAAGGCAACCGGGCCGTGTCCCGCCTGATGGAACTGGGCAACGCCGTCATCGCCCAGCCCGCCGCGGCCGGAGCACTCCCGACGCTGTACGCGGCCACCGCACCCGACGTCCGGCCCGACGCGTTCTTCGGGCCGCGACTCGGCTGGCGCGGGGCGCCGGTCCGCTCCTGGCGGGCGAAGTGGACCCTGGACGACGATTCCGCCCGACGCCTGTGGACCGCCTCCGAGGAGCTCACCTCCGTCGAGTACGCGTCACTGCCACGCGGCTGAACCCGGCCGCGCGGCGGGTCGGGCTCAGGCGGCTCGGTCCACCTCGTCCGGCCCGGCCCAGTCGAAGGGGATGTACTTGCTGGACTGCCCGGGCCGGCTCCACTCGAAGCCGAAGGCCTCGACCCGGTTGGCCGTCGCCCGACCCCAGGTCACGACCTGCCCCGGCCCCGTCTCGCAGCCCGGCAGGTTCGTCGACTGCACCCGCGCGCCCTCGGGGGTGGTCGGTCCGGTCAGCGCTTCGCCGCGGGCCTCGACCCGGCCCGGAACGGTCGCCCACCAGCTGCTGAGGTCCTCGGCGACCTCCATCCCGATGGGGGCGAAGTCCATGCCCCGCATTTCGGCGCCGAGCGTCTCCCCCAGCCGTGCGGGCCAGCCACCGGCCCGCCCGCTGAAGATCATCTGCAGTGCCCGGCGCTGTGCGTCGTCGGCGCGCTCGTCGAAGAAGACCGCGGCGTACGCGTTGGAGTGCTGGGCCCACACATTGCCGACGACGGAGCCGAGCATCAGCACGTTGAGGCCGTCCAGGGGCACGTCCCCGTACCGCCCCTCCCGGATGTGCCAGGCGAGGACGCCGTCGCAGGCGCCGTACGTCGGTAGCTCGGCGAACGTGCACGGACAGGGCACATGGCACCTGCACGTGTCGAACCAGTCGCCCGCCACGTGCCACTTGGGGACCGTCACCCTCTCCGCGGACATCCCGCCGCCTCCTCGTGACCGTGAGCACAGCTCCCCACCCCAATTCTCCCCCTCCACCCGGAGCCGGGCCATCCGGGCGGCGGGCAGCGGCGCGGTACCGCGCGCCGGGGCGGGGCACCGCGCGCCAGGCCGGGGCACCGCGCGCCGGGGCGGGGGCCTGTGCTGTCCTGGAGGTGTGCGTCGCCTCGACCGCAATGCCCTCGCCCCACCCCTCAGACCGGCGAACCTCCTGCCGGCCCGGCAGCTGGCGTTCGCCTGGTCCCTGATGCTCCTGCTGGCGCTGCTCGCCTGGCTCCTGGTGCTGGACCAGGCCCGGGGCGCGGGGGTCGAGCCGGGCACCATGGGCATGGACCTGCCGCTGTTCCTGCTCCTCTGGGTGATCATGATGATCGCCATGATGTTCCCGTCCGTGGCGCCCGTGGCCGTTACCTGGGCCCGGTCCATCGGCCGCGGGTCGGCCGGCGCGGCCCGCGCGGCGCGGCTGACGCAGTTCGTCTGCGCCTACCTGCTGGCCTGGACCGCCTTCGGCCTCCTGACGTACGGGATCCTCGCGCTGACCGGCGCCGCGGTCCAGCAGCACCCGGACACCGGGCGCTGGATCGGCGCCGGTGCGTTCCTGCTGGCCGGGCTCCAGCAGCTCGGTCCGCTGAAGGACGTCTGCCTGCGGCACTGCCGCAGTCCCATGGCGCAACTCGTGCGGTACGCCAGCTTCCGCCCCTGGGCGCGGGACCTGCGGGTGGGCCTCCACCACGGCCTGTACTGCGTCGGCTGCTGCTGGGGCCTGATGATCGTACTGATCCCGCTCGGCGTCATGAACGTCCTGGCGATGGCCGCCCTCTCCCTCGTGATCTTCGTGGAGAAACTGTGGCGGCTCGGCCCGCCGTTCTCCCTCGCCGTCGGCGCCGCCTTCCTCGCCCTCGCCGTCCTGGCCCCCTTCCACCCCTGGCTCCTACCGGGCCTCGAACCCCCGCAGCAGCCGATGCCGGACACGGAGCACATGGACATGCTGGCGACCGCCACCGCCGGTCCACGACTCGGCTGAACCGCCCCGTGAGCCGTCCGTGAGTCCGTCCGCCCCCGGGGTGCGCCCGGGCGCCCCGGACCGGCGATGAACCGCGGTGGGCCGGACCGGGACACTCGGAGCCATGGACGACGACGATCCGGACAACCACCCACCGCTCCGGCTCCGTGCCCGCCCCGGCGCTCCGACGGGCCGCCGCCGGGCAGGGCCGCCGCCGCGACGGGCCGCCGGGCAGGTACGCCGCCGGGCAGGACGCGGCCGCGCCGTCCCACTGTCGCCGTCCCCCGCCCCTGCCCAACACCTCTGCGGAACCGGCTCCCACGACGGCCCCACCCCGCCGGAGCCGAAGGGGCACTCCGAAGCCCCCGGGCCCCAAGGGCAACTCCGAAGCCCTTGGGTGCTGGGAGCCCCCTGGGGACCCGGAGTACCGCGTATCGCCCCTGGCCACACGACGCCTCCACAAGCGGAGCCCACCCCCTGCCGCTCTGACGGGGCCGCTTCTGGTTCTGGTCCCCCCGAGCCCCCCGACCCCCGAGTCGGGTACTCCACCCGGCTAGCACCCCGGCTACCCACCCGCCTTAGCGGCGGTCAGGCAGACCGGGCCTGAGGACTTGCCCGGAAGGTACGCGGTGCGTTCTTGCGCGTCCAGGTCGCGGTTGACGGCATGGCAGACCTTCTGGATCGCTTCGGAAGGTGCGGGGAGGCTGACATGCCACAGGCGGACGGTCTTGTCCCCGCTGCCCGAGGCGAGGGTGCGGCCGTCGGGGCTGAACGCCACTGAAGTCACCTCCTCGGCATGCTGCCCGAACAGGGTGACGTGGTTCTTGCCGGTGCCGGCGTCCCACAGTCCCGTGGTCCCGTCGAAGTCGGCGGTGGCGAGGGTGCGGCCGTCGGGGCTGAACGCCACGGACGCCGCCTGGCTGGTCCGACCGGCCAGGATGGTTCGGGTCTCCCCGGTGGAGGCGTCCAGCAAGCGCACGCTGTAGTCGCCGATGGCGGTGGCGAGGGTGCGGCCGTCGGGGCTGAACGCCACGCTGTGCACGGTGTCGGAGGTACGGCCGGTGAAGCGGGCCTTGCCGGTGGTGGCGTCCCACAGCCGTACGCGCTCATCCGCGCTTCCGCTGGCGAGCGTACGTCCGTCGGGGCTGAACGCCACGGCTCCCACGTAGCCGGTGTGTCCGGAAAGAGTGGCGCGCGGCCGGCCGGTGGCGATGTTCCACATTCTCACCGTGCCGTCCACGCCGCCGGTGGCGAGGGTGCGTCCGTCAGGGCTGAACGCCACGGAGACCAGTTGAGAGGGGTCCCTCAGGGTGATGCGGGTCTTGCCGGTGGTGACGTCCCACAACCGTACGGTGGTGTCCGCACTGGAGGTGGCGAGTGTGCGGCCGTCGGGGCTGAACGCCACCTTGAGTACCTGGTCGGTATGCCCGGTCAAGACGGGCCGGGTGTTGCCCGAGGTGACGTCCCACAGGCGTACTGTCTTGTCCGCGCCCGCGCTGGCGAGGGTACGGCCGTCGGGACTGAACGCCACGCCGTGCACCAAGCCGGTGTGCCCGACCAGGGGCCTGTCACCGCGAGGGGCGACGTCCCACAGGCGTGTGGTCGTGTCGTGGCTCGCGCTGGCGACGGTGCGGCCGTCGGGGCTGAACGCCACCGACTCCACCGTGTCCGTATGCCCGATCAGGGTTCCCCTGATCGCCCCGGTGACGACGTCCCACAGCCGCAGGAGGCGGTTGGTGCCGCCGATGGCCAGGGTGCGGCCGTCGGGGCTGAACGCCACCGCCTGCACCGAGCCGGTGGCCACCTCCAGGGAGGTGCGCGTCTTTCCGGTGGCGGCATCCCACACCTTCACGGTGCCGTCGGCGCTGCCGGTGGCGAGCGCGTGGCCGTCGGGGCTGAACGCGATGGTGAAGACCCCGTCGGTGTGCCCGGTCAGAGTGGTGCGGGGTGTGCCCGTTCCGGTGTCCCACGTTCGTCCTGTGTTGTCCGCGCCGACGGTGGCGAGGGTGCGTCCGTCGGGACTGAACGCCACGGAGAACACGGTTGAGCCGTGCCCGGTCAACGAGGTGCGGATATCGCCGGTGGCGGTGTCCCACAGCTGTGCTGTGCCGTCGCCACTTCCGGTGGCGAGGGTGCGGCCGTCGGGGCTGAACGCCACGGAGAACACGCCACCGGTACTCGCAGGCAGTGTGGCGCGGGCCTCTCCCGTGGCGGTGTCCCACAACCGCGCGCCGTCTGCGCTTGCGGTGGCGAGGGTGCGGCCGTCCGGGCTGAACGCCACCGAGGCCACCTCGGCAGGTTGCCCGGTGAGGGTGGTGCGGGTCGTGCCGGCGGTGGTGTCCCACAGCCGTGCGGTGCCGTCGGCGCTGCCGGTGGCCAGGGTGCGGCCGTCGGGGCTGAAGGCCACCGAGTTCACCGTGTCGGTGTGCCCCGGCAGGCGCCGATATGCCGGGAGGGAGGCGTTGGTCCTCAGACTTGAGAGGGCCTCGGGCGTGTGGCCGGTGCGGTACGCCTGAACGGCCAGCAGCGAGGAGAGGTCGGGGCTCACGTCGAGAAGCGTGCGGGACTGCGTGGCGAGCTGCCGCGACAGCGCCGCCTGCCGTTCGCCGACCGCCGTGCGCCACTGCAGCACCGCGATTCCGGCGGCGATCAGCGCGAGCCCCAGCAGCGTGGCCAGGACGGTGATGACATGCCTGCGCCGCCGAGCGAGGGCCTGCTGGCGTTTTCGGCTGGCGGAGAGAAAGGCCGCGATGTCCTCGGGCAGACCACGCTCCCGTGACGGACCGAAGCTTTCCGCGAGGGCCGTCCCCGCGAGCAGGTCGCCCGGGTCCTGCTTTACGGCCCAGCGGCGCTGCCGTTCACGGGTGCGGTTGAGCCACTGCTGGAACTCGTAGTCCTCCTCGACCCACTTCTGCAGCGCACCCCAGTCGCGGATGAGCGCGTCATGGATGAGTTCGGCCACCGGCTCGCCCGGCGGGGCATGGGGCCGGTCCGGGTCGCGGAGCGTCTGCGTGGTGATGAGGCGATGGCCGGTGAGAGCGGCGATGACCGCGTCGAAGTCACCCCCGGCTGCACCGTCAGGGGTGGCCGCCAGTTCGCGCAGTTCGTCGAGGGGTACCTGTGCGCGGACGGCGGGGGTACGGGGGCTTTGGGGTTGGACCAGGGAGGTGAGGACGCGCTTCGCGATGCGCTGCCGGGCTGGGGGCAACTCGTTGAGGGCGCTGTCGCACCACGTCGTCAGGCTGCCGCTGACCGCTCCGATCCGCCGGTACGCCTCGTGGGTGAGGTAGCCGTCGTGTCGCCGCAGCCACAGCTGTTTGAGCGTCATCTCGAGCAGGGGCAGTACGGTGACCGGTGCCTGGTGGGCGGCTGCTGGTTCCGAGCTGCTCGCCAGGACGTCGCTGATGATCTGCTCGGGCAGCCCCGGCTGGAAGCGCAGCTGCACCTTCTCGGCGGGCAGCACGATGATGTCGCTCAGGTCCCGCCGGCTCAGCGTGCCCGGCACGTTGAGGAGTCCGGGCGTGGCTGCCTCCAGCAACCGGGGGGCCAGTGCGGCCAGTTGGGGATAGAAGTCGTCGCGCATGATCATGATCACGCTGAGCTCGGCGGGTGCCTCGGCGACCTGGGTGATGTCGTCGATGACGCCGAGGGATTCCTGCAGCCGGCCGTCGGCGCTCTGAAGCAGCAGCTCTTCGAACTGATCGACGACCAGCAGAACCCGATGGCAGTCGGGCTCGCTCCGCAACCGTCGTTCAGCCGCCGCCATGATCCCGTCACGCCGGGCCCCGGGCAGGCCGGCCCGCTCGAACTCCGCCGGCAGGTCCTGCCGAGGCCGGGCCAGCACCGGCAGCCACCGGTCGCTCCCCGGTACCTCCCCCCGCGCCAACGCCGGCAGGACCCCGGCCTGGATCAGCGACGACTTGCCCGACCCGGACGGCCCGAGCAGCAGCGTCAGCCGCCGCTGGCGGCCGAGGCCGGCCAGGACCTGGTGCACCGCCTCCTCCCGCCCCTGGAACCAGTCGGCGTGCTCCGCGGTGAACGGCTCCAGCCCCCGGTAAGGGCACACGTCCTGCGCGGCCAGCTCCGGCATGATCTCCCGCAGGACCTGCGACGGCGCGGCGTAGGCGATGTCGTGCCCCCGGCCGAGCGCGTCGGGCGCCGTGATCTCGGTGAGCATGCCGATGACCAGGCCGGTCACCTCGTCGAAGACGGGCCCGCCGCTGAACCCGGTGGTGAGGCCGTTGGCCTTGGTCAGCTGAAGACGCGCCCCGGTACGCCCCGAGGACGGCAGCAGATCGCCCACCTCACCGAAGCCCAAGTGCCCCTTGCGCGGTGCCTGGGTCGGAAAGCCGAACGAGCGGAAGGGATGGCCGCGGCAACCCTCCGCGGAGCCCAGGGGCAGCACCGCCGGGCCCACCGGCGTACCGCTCAGCCGGACGAACGCGACGTCCTCGTCATCTGGCGCGCGCCAACGTTCGGGGAGTACCTCCCCCTCCAGCCCGTCCGAACCGGCCGCACGGGGGAAGGCCAGCAGCACCCGGCCCCCGGGTTCGCTCCCGGCGGCCAGGACGACGTGCGCACACGTGACGAGCAAGTCCTCGGTCACCAGGAAACCCGCCCCGGCCGCGCTCCCGTCCGGCCCGAGGATCTGCGCCACCGCAGTGGGCAGCTGCGACGGAGTCCCCTGGTCCGCCCGTCGGCCGGCGCTAGCCATGGCCGCTCCGCCAGGACATCGCCACCTGCAGATGGCAGGTGGCGCTGCCCTTGGTGATCACCGCGCCGGCCTCGACCGCGAGGTCCACCCCGAACTCGATCGTGATCTCGTCGGGGCGCGCCTGGCGCAACTGGTCGAGGGCTGACTGTGCCGCCCGGGTGATCGGTTCCAGAGCCTCCTGGAAAGTGCCGGGGACCTCGTGAACGAGATCCCCGGCCCGCCCGGCCTTCACCGGTCCGACGGGGCCGGCCGCCCCCTCCACCAGCACGCAGCCCCCGCCGTCCAACCGGATCTGGGTCAGAGGTGTCACGAAGCCTCCTCCGCTTTGCTCGCGAGCGCTCACCAGGGGTCCGCGGCCAGCATCCGGCACTTCTGCCCGTGCCGCACACGGAGTGGGCCGTACGAAGGAGGCGTCGCGCCCTGCGGGCACAGCCCGCCGGCCGCAGCGCACTGTCGCCGTCCGTCCGGCTTCGGAATCGGCCGCCGGGCGGGGTTGCCCCCGGCATGCGGCGATGGGGTCCTCGGAGGGCTTGGGCGACGGCGAGGCGGACGAGTCGCGGATGTCGTCGGGTTCGGGCTGGAAGGCGGCGCTCCGGCAGTGGCAAGGGTCCTGTACCCCATGCCCGGACCGACCGCCCCGAGGCGGCGCCCCGCACGCCGACGACGTACTTCCTCAGGCCGCTACGACGAGCGCGGACACGTCTTCCGGGGAGCTGCGACTGCCGCAGCCCTCGCCATCTGGCTCCGAACAATAGGTTCGAGATCCAGTACGTGACTGGCACGTCGTGCCCCTCGGGCCATTGGGCGATCAGCCAGACCGGAGGGCTCGTGCCGTCGGCGGTGGTTCGGGCCCTTCGGCCGGCGAGGCGGACGCGCAGGAACACGAAGTGCGAGCTCAGCGCGGCCCTGGAGCCCTTGCGTCAGGTCAGGGTCCGTCCCCGGTCCCGGCCCGCGGCCATCCGTGCTCGCGTAAGGAGACCGGGCGGGTGCGGTAACGCGGCAGCGGACGCGGCCCGAGCCCACCGCATGCGGGCTGGTGGGGTTCCGCGTCCTGCCCGTGGGCGGTCATCTCGGCTTTCGCCTGGAGGCAGCGAACTCCGAACACCAACCGTGACAAGAGCAGCCAACAAAGCACTACTAGCCGCCCGGCAAGGTCCCGCGGTGGCTTCGCGGACCGGCGTGGAGCGGATGCGTCCCGCGGGCGGAGACGGGACCCGCCGGACGAGCCGGCGGTAACCGCTGGCCGACCTGCGCCGCGCGGACGGACGAGTCACGTAGCGGGTGGGTCAGTGGGCCGCCGGGGCCCGGGCGGGCGCCGGGCCCTGGGCCGGCGGGGGTGCGGCCTGTCGGCGGCCCGGGTTCGCCGGACCCGTGGTGGCCCGGTCGTACAGCGCGCGGATGCCGTCGCCGAACCGGCTGCTGTACGAGGTCCTCTCGTCCCCGCCCCCGTCCCGGCCGCCGATCACCCCGATCAGGGTGTGCCCGTCGGTCAGCACCGGACCACCGCTCGTGCCGTTGGGTACGTCCGCGCAATCCAGCCGCAGCTGCGTGGGCCCCTCGGCACGGGCGGTGTTGAAGCACTCCAGCGGCTGCTCGGCGGTGTTCGGGTAGCCCATCAGCCGTGCCGGAGCGGGCAGTTCGACATCGAACCGCAGCGTCTCCGCCCCCGTGACGTCCTCCAGCTCCTCGCCCGGCCGCCCCGGCCGCCGCAGCCTCAGGAAGGCCACGTCGTAGTCGGGATCCTGGTCCTCGGTCCACCGCGGGTCCACGTCGATGCGGGTGGGCACCCACACCCCGTACGGGGCCTGCCCGTCCCGGTAGCCGGGTACGAACGCGAGGTTGGTACGGAAGCCGAGGGCGGCCCGGTACACGCAATGCGCTGCGGTGGCGACCAGGTCCCCGGCCGGGGAGTGGACCACGACGCCCGAGCAGTGGTGGTCGGGGTCCCCGTCGCCTCCGGGGGAGAACAGCGCCCCGACCGTCGGCTCACTGGCAGCGGCCCGCGCCACCAGCGGATCGGAGGGCCGCCACCCGGCGGCCCGCCAGTTCGCCCCGCGCCGCGGCGCGGCCTGCCGGGCGCGCAGCCCCGGATCGGCCTCGGTCTCCCGGACGATCCCGTCCAGTACGGCCGACGCCGTGCGGTCGGCGCTCTCCGGGTCCTGCAGGTACGTGCCGCGGGCCCGGTCGCCCGCCGCCGAGTTCGCCACGATGCCGCGCAGCTGCCACGCGTACGCGGCGACACCCGCCAGTACCGCGCAGCACGCGACGACGAGCAGCCGGCGGCCCCAGCCCCGCCTGCCGCCCCGCCTGCGCCCTGTGGTGAACATGTGGACCCCCGCCCGGCTACCTGCCCCGATTCCCGATTCCCGCCTCCTGTTCGACGGGGCGGGCCGCAGCGGGAGTTCCGCTTCCGCGTGTGGCCGTCCTCACAGCCGACCCGCCCCACCCGGGCCGTCTGCCGGCCAACTCGCCATGGGCAGCGCCGCGCCGGCGGGAGCCGCGCCCACCTGCCGCACGCGGGATCGACCGGCGTCAGCGTGCTTGCACGGCGCGACACGCCGAGCACGGGCCGCCGTCCCCTTCCCTGCGCGGAAGCCCGCCGGCAGCGCGGCGAGGGACTGCCCGTGCGGGTGACGAGCCCGCCGCGTACGACATCTCGGGCGACCCGCCGACGCCCCGGCAGTACGCGCCGCGCCCTACCGGACGGCCGCCGGCCGGCAAGCCCAACCGTTTCCGCAGCCGAACGCGGTCGTTGACCACCGCGCGGACTGCGGCGAGGCGCCCCGTCCTCCCACGCACATCAACAGATCAGCAGATCACCGGGTCAGAAGCACACCGGGCAACAAGCACACCAGGCACAACAGGCAACAAGCACAGCAGGCAACAAGCACAGCAGGACGCAAGGGCAGAGGGACAGAGGGCATGGACAGGACCGCCGGCACGGTGAAGACGGTGCCGATCACCCCGGAGGTGTACGCGTACCTCCTCGACCAGACCGAGCAGCCGTCGCCCGTCCAGCAGCGGCTGGCCACCCGCACGCGCGAGCTCGGCGACATCGCGGTCATGCAGGTCCCGCACGAGCAGGCCCGCTTCCTCACCCTCCTCGCCCGGATCACCGGCGCCCGGCGCGTCGTCGAGGTCGGCACCTTCACCGGCTACTCCACCCTCGCCCTCGCCGAGGGCCTGGCCCCCGGAGGACGCGTGGTGACCTGCGACATTTCTGAGGAGTGGACGACGATCGCCCGGGAGGCCTGGCAGGCGGCCGGCCTCGCCGACCGCATCGACCTGCGACTCGCACCGGCCGCGGACACCCTCGGTGCCCTCCCGTACGAGGAGGAGATCGACCTGGCCTTCCTGGACGCCGACAAGGGCGGCTACCGCACCTACTGGGACGAGCTCGTGCCCCGGCTCCGGCCCGGCGGGCTGCTCCTCGCCGACAACACCCTGTACGGCGGCAACGCGGCCCGCGCCGACGCCACCGGAAACGCCCTGGCGATCCGGGAGTTCAACGCGCACGTACGCGCCGACGCCCGGGTCGAGTCCGTCCTCCTCCCCATCGCGGACGGCCTCACCCTCGCCCGTAAACGCTGAGGCGGGCTGGCCCGCCGGCCCGC